>NZ_JAAKEA010000008.1:0-101069 GCF_011038935.1 Adlercreutzia sp. ZJ138
GGTTACCCACGACCTGACCGCGTTCAAGAGCCGCTGCGACCTCATCGTTGCTAACCGCTGGTCAGATGAACTGTCCGATGTGGCCGACAAGGTATACACGCGCGACTTGTTCCGGCGGGATTAGGGGGTAAACGCATCGTCATAGGTGTGAGAGGTCACGGGAAAGCAGTGGCTGATGGATCGAAGCCGTCCGTCCGCTCATCGAAATGCAAGGGGAGATGAAATGATAGACAAGGAACCGGTTATGCACGACCCTCAGGGCAGACCTTACGTTCCGTGGGATCAGATACATGACTTCATGGTCGATGCTTTCACGGCACTTGGTGTACCTGCCGAAGACGCAGAAATCTGCACAGACGTGCTCATGGAGTCTGACCGTCGGGGTATCGAAAGCCACGGGGTAAACCGGTTCAAACCCATCTATATCGATCGCATCAAGCGCGGCACACTTCTTCCTGTAACCAACCTTGAGATCGTGCGTGAGACGCCGACCACGTTGGTTGTCGACGCACACGACGGCATGGGCATGGTGGCAAGCCATCATATGATGACCCGCCTGATTGAAAAGGCTAAGCAATATGGCATGGCAGGAGGCGCTGTGCGCAACTCCACCCACTACGGTATTGCGGGGTACTGGGTTACCATGGCTAGCCAAGAGGGAATGGTTGGTATCACGGGCACCAATGCGCGCCCCTCAATCGCTCCAACGTTTGGAACAGAAGGCATGATGGGGACTAACCCCCTCACGTTTGCACTACCAACCGATGAAGAGTTCCCATTCTGCCTTGATTGTGCAACTTCCATCATGCAGCGCGGCAAAATCGAGCACTACGCACGTGAAGGTAAGCCTGTGCCCAAAGGCACGGTTGTAGGCACACAAGGGGAGATGACCGACAGCTCAGAAATCTTGGAAGCCCTCGCCGCAGGTGAAGCTGCACTTGCCCCGCTCGGGGGCACCGGTGAAGAGCTGGCAGGATACAAGGGGTACGGTTACGCCGCTACCGTTGAGATTCTGTCGGCGGCTCTTTCTGGTGGCCGCTTCATGAAGGCGCTTTCGGGTGTAACTGAAGATGGCAGCCCCCAGATGTATGGACTTGGCCACTTCTTCTTCGTGGTTGACCCCGATGCATTTGTCGGGCGCGATGCGTTCAAAAAGACAGCGGGAGACATCTGCCGCGCACTGCGCTCTTCCAAAAAGGTGCCAGGTGCAGATCGCATCTATACGGCAGGGGAGAAAGAACACCTCGCGTGGCTTGAGCGTAAGGACAAAGGCGTTCCGGTGGGTAAAGGCGTACAGCGCGACCTTCTACAGATACGCGACGAGCTGGGCTTAGACTACCGTTTCAGCTTCGAGTAAGCGGGTTTTGAGACAGAGTAGACTGATCCCCCAGTCATTATACAGAGTGCACAACCTACCGATTGCAAAGAATCCAACCCTTCAATTGAGACACTTTCAACCCACCAATTGCACTTCACCCCAACAACTCTTCCACCGAGCACCCAATAACGTGCGCGAGCCGCAGCACGACGCCTGCTGATGCTTTCGATAAGTCGTTTTGTCGCTGCTCATAGAGTTGAATCATACGAAGAGACACATCGGCCGCTTCGGCAAGTTGCGCTTGAGTTAGGCCGCGCTGCCGGCGCAGGAAAGCAAGGCGAGTGGGGGATGCGGCGGATTCTTCAAGCAAGCAATCTGCGAAGGCTACCGCTTTGCTCACGTCGGCTTCATGAAGAATAGAACTCCCCAAAAGAGCGGTGGGCACTAGCCCGCCGCGTGCCATTTCGCCGAAGGAAACGGCACGGTACCACTGGTAGTAGGCTAAAAACCAGCCTGCCCAGTACTCTGGCGTTCGATCGAGCGGCTGGGTAGGTGTTGTGTTTCCGCGCGTGCCCAGAACACGAAACTGCACTTCGCGAGCAAGCTCCACGCCTGACATGCCGGCCACGAATTTCGGGTTACCGCGTCCGAAGCTATCGGCCACGCCCGAAACAATAAACCATTCGAAAAACTCGTCGGGCTCCTGCCCACAGTCGGCAACGGAGTAATCCAGGGCTTCCCCTAACGTGTCCATGGCATCAGGTAAGTACGATTCGTCGTAGGCGCGCATCGTCGGCTCTCCAATCTTCCTGCATGATAGTGGCTATGGTGGGGCTAGTCGCCAAATCCGCTAGTTTCAGCTCGGTGCGATAAATCGATCGGGCCTCGTTGTCGCGTGCTACCTTGCGCGGGTAGTACACCGTTTTGTCGGCTACGTGCGACGAGATGAAGCGCAACTGAGAGAATGCCTTTTCGGAACGTAGAACAATTTGCTCACCCAGATTTCCTAAAGCCATGGCCTGTTCCAGCCGATCAAGGGTAAGGGCGTTGTTTAAGAAGGCGTTCGCAAAAGAGAAGTAGGAGTCGTCAGCGCGATATCCGCATATGACGTCTCGGTTGCGGTAATCGACCGCAAACCTCTCAAGTATGAACGATTTGGCTAAAGGGGCAATGTCTCCCGAAACGCGGAAGGTGCGGTTCTCCAAAAGAACAGCGAGCCAATGCAAAATGCAATAGTCGCCGCTGTTGAGATTGAGGAACGTAAGACCGGTTGCGTCGAGCTCATATTCGTTCGCAAAGCCGTCAGCTCCGTCAGAGGTGCCCCACTCCTTCGCGAGTTCCAAGCTTTCCGTGCAGTAAAACCCAAGCCCGTAGTCGTTATGAGGGTTGCCTGTGCCCCAAATCGGTTTCTCAATGATGTGACTGGAGCCGTGGAATATGGTAAGCAGTTCTGTCATGATAACCTCACAACTATCGTTACAACGATAGTTCATTATAGTATCGCCAAACCGATAGTTCAAGGACGCCCTTTCTGCAGCTCTTGGCTAATTGCTAGGAGCTCAAACTGCACGCTCGCTCGAATCGCCGCGCGCCTCATCACTCCTGATTCCGAGTTGATCCATCACTTACTAACATCGCGCCTGCGCAGTTCAAAGCCTTACCCGAACAGTTACGGGCGCAAACAGGTTACTGGAATCACGTACACGCCGTCTTTTCGCTGGTAAGCGTATCCACCGGGAGTGAGTACGGCGCAGAAGGAAGGGGAGCCCATAACGCTTGTGTCTATCTTTTTTGCAATGGCAAGTAGATTCGCTGCACCCTCGTCAATGAGTCGAGCGCTCATTTTCGTTTCAAACAGCGCATAACGGCCGTCTCGCAAAGACAGCACCGCATCGGCTTCAAGTCCGCTACCGTCGTGGTAGTGCAGCACTTCACCCTTCAGGGCTTGACCATAACCGCGCAGGTCGCGAACGCAGAGCGACTCAAACAAAAGCCCTAAGGTTGACATGTCTTGCAGTAATGACGATGGGTTTGCCCTAAGAGCAGCTGCAGCAATGGAGGGATCGGCGAAGTGTCTGGTGGGTGATTTTGTGATACGTGACTTCGAGTGGAGCGAAGGTGCCCAGGCCGAAAGGTCCTGAATAACGAACAGTCGCCGCAATGTGGCAATGTAAGAGTCAACCGTGTCCTTCGATAGCTCAGTTCCGCGAGCTTTTAGATCCTTGCGTATTGTCGTTTGCGTCGTTTGCATCGCTGTACATCGCGCGTATTCAGCCATGATCACGCGAGCGTATTGAGCATTTCGAGCCACGCCGTCTGCCCGCGATATATCCTCTTCTGCAATAGCGCTTACATAGTCATAAGCCATTTCGAGTGCCAGAGAACCGCTTTGGTAGAGGGCAGCCACAGGCCAGCCGCCTCGGCATACCAGATAAGCAATAACTTCCACATCGGTTGACGCGAAACCATCAACTTCGCCGCCATCAAACAGATCGGCTATGGAAACCTCGTTTGTTGAGTCCCCCGATTCGAACAGCGTCATCGGCAGCATGTCTAGAAAGGAAAAGCGCCCCGTGCCTGAATGCTGCGGCTTCTTTTGAGGTGTAGCCGATCCCGTAAGGATATATCCGCCGCTAACGCGTTCGCGGTCAACTGCGAAACGGACCGCATCCCACAGCTGAGGTGCTTCCTGCCACTCGTCTATCAGGCGAGGCTTGTTTCCCCGAAGAAGAAGCGAAGGCTTTGTTTCGGCGAGAAGCAGATTATTTTTTCTTGTATCAGGGTCTTGCATCATGACGGCACTGCAAGCATGCTGAAGAGCTGTTTCTGTTTTACCGCACCACTTTGGTCCGCGGATTACCACCGCACCAGCATACGATAGCTTCTCGGCCAACAAAGCGTCAACAATTCGAGCTTTGTAGGAAAATACAGCCAGATCGGGAACCATTATTCACCTTCTTAAAAACAGCAACCTGCCAATTGTAAAATTTATAACCTGCTAATTGCAGAAATTATAACCTGCTAATTGCAGAAATTATAACCTGCTAATTGCAAAGATTTCAACCTGCCAATTGCAAAACGACTTGCGGGATCGAAGGTTGTGGGTAGTGGGATTTGCCATAAACTGCGATCGAAGGCGGAGGAAGCGTGGCGGGGTATACGTCAGTAACATTTTTGTGCAACTGTATAAAACTAAGTTACAGACATATCATTATGTAACGTTTACCACCCGCAGTTTTCCTAAAAATACCCTTTTCACAAGGGTGTTTTGCATTTGCAGTTGACAACAACGCCCCTTGCAAAGTTTAATGCAATTGCACAAATGTAACCCATTCTTACCTTGAGGGAGGTAACCATGAGTGATCCCAATGTGGTGGTGGCCCGTAATACCGAGAATGCTCCGCAAAGCAAGCTGTATTCTCAGACTGTGGCCTTTAGTCACTACAACAACCTGTCGGCTCAGCTGCCCCTAGACCCGGCAACCGGTGCCCTGGTGGCCGGCGGCGTGGCCGAGCAGGCCGAGCAGTGCTTCAAGAATATTGAGGCCATTGTGAACAGCATCGATCACGACTTGAACGACGTCATTCGTCTGACCGTGTTCGTGCGCGACATCATGGACGTAAACGCTGTGGACAAGGTTCAGGCCTGCTTCTTCCCCACGTACCGTCCCGCTCGCACGGTTATGGCCGTCAACGACCTGCCCGAAAACGCGCTGGTTATGGTGGAGGCCCTGGTGGACAACGGCGAGGGCACCCAGTCGGTGCCGCAGGCCGGCGATCTGCTGAAGCTGACCAACAACACCCATGAGGCTCCCTACGACGAGATGTCCACCCAGTCTGTGGCATTTAGCCACTACAACAACATCTCGCTGCAGCTGCCGCTGGACCCGAAGAGCGGTCGTCCCATCTTAGGCGATGTTGCTGCTCAGACTGCCCAGTGCCTGGCGAACGTGAAAGCTGTTCTCACCAGCATCGACGTGCCGCTTGACGACATCGTTAAGGTCACCGTGCTCGTGCGCGATCTGGCCGATGTGGATGCGGTGGACGAGGTGTACAAGACTTTCTTCCCTGATTCCGGCATTGCTCGCGCGGTGGGCTATCTGCCGGCCCGCACCGTGGTGCCCGTGGCCGACCTGCCGCTGCACTGCGACGTGGCTATCGAGGCTGTGGTGTCCCACGGCGACGGCACTCCGCCTCAGGCTATCGAGGATCGTCACGGCCTTATCATCGAGGCCAACAACACCGACGCAGCACCTCGCTGCCCGCTGTCCACGCAGACTGTGGCCTTCAGCCATTACAACAACATTTCTGCTCAGATTGCCTCTGACCTGTCCGCCGATGCAGCTGGTCAGACCGAGCAGTGCCTGTCTGCCATCAAGGCTATCATCGAGTCGGTCGATCACAGCCTTGCCGATATCGTGAAGGTGAACGTGTACCTGGCCGATCTGGCCGATGCTGAGGCTATGAACGAAGTGTACCTGCGCTTCTTCCCCGAGGGAACTCCGGCTCGCCGTCTGGTGGGTACTGGTGTTCTGCCCCAGGGCGCGCGCGTTATGATCGACGCCATTGCCGGCAATTGGGAAGGCACGCCTCCCATCGTGTAAGGCTTGCTCTGATCGCAAACGTTACGGGCGGCTTTTCAGGTTGGGCCGCTCTGAAACGAGCCCCCGATGATAAGCATTGGGGGCTCGTCCCTTGATTCAGCGTTTCCGCTCGTTCACCGCATTCGTTTCGCACGCTGTTTGAGCAGGCATGCGATACCCAGTGCCAGTGCGACGCCGACGACGGCTCCTGTCGAATCGATGAGCACGTCGGTTGCCATGCACGCGCGCCCGGGTACGAACATCTGGTGGAATTCATCGGTTGCCGCATACAACGTGGATGCCGCCCACGACAAAAGCGCGATGCGGGCAATGATGTGACGCTGGTGCCCGTATTGGTGCCGACGTCCGCACTCGCGCCGTGCAGCGTGGTGTTGCTGGGTGCTGGAAGCGACGTGCGCATCAATGTTGGCTTGTTGCGGCACCATGATCTGCCATGCTAAGTTGGCGGCAAGTGCTCCCAAGGCGGCGTATTCCGAGAAGTGGGCGCACTTTCGCACCACGTGCTCAAGGGTGTCTTGCCAGTACAGTTGACTAGCCGCATTCATCTGCTCATAGCCGGGCACGACAAACGCAATGATACGACTCACCACGCCCATGCTCAACGCACCCGACTCGTCTGCTGGTTGCGCCGACATAAGGAAAATGAATGTACACATGGCAGCAACAGCAACCGCCGACAGTGCTATGCGATAGCTTCGTTTCATAGGCGCATTGTATGTGTTTGTAACGTTTGGCCGCACAATGCCGGTCGATCTTCAGAATTCGCGCATGGTGGTGGCGTTGCGAATGCTCCATATGGGGTGTGTCGCCCGCGCATGCGGGCTTCCGGTGTTACCGCTCAAGCCCCTGAACCTTGATGCTGTACGCCAGAAAAGCGCAGCCGGCAATGGCGAAGGTGATGATAACCGATTGGAACATGGCTCCACCCTGCAAAGCGGTTAGGATCAAGTTCAGTACGCTTAGAATCAAAGCCACAATGCTTAGATGGAAAAACGTGTGGGCCTTTCCGGGCTTTATGGCGCACATCATGCCAAATACGCCCACAAGCAGGTTCAAGACGTTGCTGATGATAGAGAATCCGCTGAGCGCTAGAAGCGCCATTGCGCCGCCTTGCTGAAGCAATCCGCTTAAGCTGAGCTCCACAAGCATCAAGCCACCCAGCAAGATGTTCAGAATCGAGTAGATAATCAGCAGTACGGATACAAGCCGAAGGATGGTAGTGGTCTTGATCATGGGCGATCCCTTCTTCGGGCAGAAGCCTTTGTCAGTGCAGGGTAAGACAGCAGTAAGGAGTGTCTCCTTTCCTTACGATAGCCGATGTTGCGTTGACGATCAGCATGCAATCTGGTCATTTTGTCTCGCGTTTGGACTTGCCGAGCATCCCGCCTATAATGGTGCGAGCATTATGGCGCTGCGGCTGCTGCCGTGCGCTGTGTAAGGCGACGGGAGGACGCACTTGATGGAGAAGCTGGGTATCATTGGGGGCTTGGGCCCTGCGGCGACGGTGCGGCTCATGGCGCGCGTCATTGATTTTACGCAGGCCGATTGCGACCAGGAGCACCTGGATATTACGGTATTGTGCCGTCCTCAAATTCCCGATCGAACGGCATATTTGCTGAGAAAGCCCGGCGCCGTGTCGTTTATCGAACCGATGCAGCAAGCTGCGCGTGAATTGCAGGATGCCGGTTGCACCGTGCTCGTTACGCCGTGTAATACGGCACATTCGCGTTTGCCGGTGATCGCCCAAGCGGTTGATCGGGCGCGTTTTGTGTCCATGCCGCTCGAAACGGCGCGATATGCGGCGAAGCTTGGCTGTACGCGTTGCGGTGTGCTTGCCACCGACGGAGCGCGCCAGGCGGGCGTGTACGACCAAGCGCTTGCGCAGGCCGGCGTGCAGATAGCGTGGCCGAACGAGGATGGGCAGCGCGAGGTAATGGCGGTTATTTACGACGAGGTGAAGGCTGGCCGATCACTGTGTCCCAAGCGTATCGAAGCGCTCTGTGCCCAGCTTATCGCCGACGGGTGCGACGGCATTATACTCGGCTGTACCGAGCTGTCGGTGTTAGGCGTGCATACATGGTTGGGCGCGGTGCCCGTTATTGATGCCCTTGATGTGGCGGCGTGGCGCTGCGTGCAGGAATGCGGTGCGAGTGTTCGCTTTGACCCGGTGCCTCAGCGCGATGGTGTGTCAACGGAAGGCGCGCCGATAGAAGGTGTGCCGATAGAAGGGCGGCGCTAACATGCAGAGCGCACTTCCTCATATGAATGTGCTGGTGGTTGCGAATAGCGAGAGCGGTACGGCGAGCGACTCGTCGTTTCTGCTGCAGTCGTACTTAAACTCGCAGGGAATCGTATGCCGCGTTGTCGATTCGCAGACGCTTCCGGGGTCGGTTGCTTTATCCGACGATGGTTGTCCACTGTTCGACCATCTTACCGAGTGGGGCTTTGACGGTCCGGTTGATTTGGCCGTTGCGCTTGGTGGCGATGGCACGATCCTGCGCACAGCCCGCGCGGTGTGTGGAATGTCGGCACCGGTGCTGGGTATTAACTTCGGTCACTTAGGGTTTCTCGCCAATCCAACCGATGCGGGCGTGGTACCCATGGTGGCCGCCGCGCTTGCGGGCGATGTGGTGGAAGAACGCCGCACGAATTTGCGCATCGACGTGGAGTGCGAAGGCGACGACTGTGAGCCCATCGAGCGCCCGCGATCGTATTTCGCGTTAAACGAGCTAACGGTGAGCAGGGGAGCGTCGGGGCGTATTGTCGATTTCTCAGTTGGTGTATCGGGTGACCACGTGGCGTCCATGCGTGGCGATGGGCTGGTCGTTTCCACAGCTACGGGGTCAACAGCCTACGCGCTTTCTGCAGGTGGGCCGTTGGTGGCACCAGGGTTTCGCGGGTTGGTGGTAGTACCCATTGCAGTGCACACGTTGCGGTCGCGCACGCTGGTCACCGAACATCACGACGTGGTGGAAGTTGAGCTCACGGGTGACGACGGACGTCGCGATGCCACGTTGTTTGCCGATGGAGAGCCACTTGTGTTCGAGCGCCCGGTGAAACGGGTTATCGTTCGCGCAGGTCAACATCCCACGACGTTTTTGCGCTATCGCCGCGAAAGCTTCTACACGCAAGTGTCGCGCGTGTTCTTCTAGCTCTCGTATTCGACCCGAGTGTTCGCCTCGAGCGCCCCTGAGCGCTTTCGCCGACCTGTCTGTGCAGGGCTGGCGAAATAAGAAGCGCGCTTCTCTCGGTCAATTTTGCGAGTGTTATCATACGCATCACACGAGTGGCCCGGGTTCGCGCACTGCGCCTGCGGGCAGGTTCTCGTTACCGTTTTTGAGTGTGAAAGGAATGCCGATGTCTGAAGAAACCAATGCGTTAGCGGCAATCGAAGAACATCGCGCAAAGATCGATGAGATCGACCGTGAGCTCGTTGCGCTTCTGAATAAGCGCGCGGGACACTCTCTCGTCATCCGTGGTCTTAAGCCCGATGCTCGCATGGGGCTCTACGACGCACGGCGCGAAGAGGAAATCTTCGCGAAGGTGAACAGCTACAACGAGGGGCCTCTGTATAACGAGTACCTAAGAGAAATCTATGTAACCATTCTAAAGGTCATGAAGGAGACTCCATCGGCATGAGCAACACGAACATACCCCCCATTCCCAATCTGGGAGCCCGCACCGACGAGGTGACTATCTTCGCTGGCCCGTGTTCGGTTGAATCGACCGAACAATTCGAAGAAGTGGCTGAATGTGTCGCCGATCTAGGTTTGAAGTGGGTTCGTGGCGGCGCGTTTAAGCCCCGCACGAATCCGCACAGCTTTCAGGGTCTTGGTGAAGAGGGCCTCAAGATCATGAAGGCTGCAGGCGACAAGTACGGCCTGCTCACTCTCACCGAAGTGATGGATTCCGCCCATTGTGAGCTGGTGCATTCCTATGTGGACGGCTTGCAGGTTGGTGCGCGCAACTTCCAAAACTTCAGCCTGCTGAAGAAGATCGGTCAGGTAACCGCCGAGTCGAAGAAGATGGTGCTGTACAAGCGCGGTTTTGCGGGCAGTATTGCCGAGTGGCTGGCCGCATGCGATTACTTAACCGCCGAAGGCAATGACAACATTATGCTGTGCGAACGCGGTTTGCGCACGTTTGAAACCGCCACGCGCTTCACGCTCGACATTGCCGCTGTTCCGGTGGTGCATAAGCAGTCGTTGTATCCTATCTGCATCGACGTGTCGCACCCGGCAGGTCAGCGCGACTTAGTGCCTTCGCTGGCGTATGCTGCCGTGGCAGCTGGAGCCGATTCACTGATGATCGAGGTGCACCCGAACCCGCCCGAGGCGAAGTCGGACGGCCCACAGCAGCTTACGCCCGATCAGTTCAGGAAGCTCGTGGGCGAGTTGCGCGAGATTGCTGCTGTGTTCGGCAAGAAGATCGTGTAGATACCGGCGCGCGGCACGTTTTTTGAGAATCGCGTCCCTTGCGTAGCAGCCGCTGCGCAAGGGACGTTTTGCGGCGCGGTACTGTTCGAAGCGGAAGAAGCCGCGCGGTTGGAAAGCAAAGCCGCGCGGTTGGAAAGCAAGCTAGGGAAACGCTGCTTAAGGAAACACTGATTAAAGCCGCCTCGCCAGCGCAATGCTGGTGAATTCAAGCAGTGTTTCCCGAACGTCAGTCAAGCATCAAACAAGAAGGAACCGTCATGCCTATTGACATCGACACATTGAACGGCCCGCAGCGCGAGGCGGTTGAATGCACGGAAGGCCCCCTGCTCGTTTTGGCGGGCGCGGGTTCCGGCAAGACGCGCGTGCTCACCTATCGCATTGCGCATCTCATCGAGAACAAGGGCGTGGCACCGTGGCAGATTCTGGCCATCACGTTCACGAACAAGGCGGCTGCCGAAATGCGCGAACGTTTGGGCGCGCTGGTGGGGCCGGCGAGCCGCGGCATGTGGGTTTCCACCTTCCACAGCATGTGCGTACGCATTCTGCGCGCCGATGCCGAACGGCTTGGGTTTACGAAGAGCTTCACCATCTACGACACCGATGATCAAAAGCGCCTGTATAAGGAAATTATGGCCGAGCTCGACATCGATCCGAAGCGCTTTCCGGTGCCCGCGCTCATGAATCGCATATCTACGGCGAAAAACGAACTTGTCGTTCCGGGTGACTTTGAGCATCAAGCCATTGATCCGGTGGGCAAGGTGGCCGCTCGCGTGTATACGCGTTTGCAGGAGCGCTTGCGCGCGGCGAACGCATTCGACTTCGACGATCTGCTGCTGTACGCGTTTCTGCTGCTGAAAAACCATGAGGACGTTCGGCGGGCGTATCAGGACCGCTTCCGCTACATTATGGTCGACGAGTATCAAGACACCAACCACGCGCAGTACGCTATCACCAAGCTTCTGGCCGAAGGGCACGGCAACATTATGGTGGTAGGCGACGACGATCAGTCCATCTATAGCTGGCGCGGTGCCGACATCCGCAACATTCTCGACTTCGAAAGCGATTATGCGCAGGCGCACGTGGTTAAGCTTGAGCAAAACTACCGAAGCGTGGGCAATGTGCTGGCGGCGGCTAACGCAGTCATCGCAAACAACCGGCACCGCAAGCAAAAAAAGCTGTTCACCAGCGCGGGCGATGGCGACAAAATTCAGGTGTACATGGCAACTGATGAGCGTGACGAAGGGCGCTGGATTGCCGGCGAAATAGAGAAGCGGCGCGCGTCGGGTGAAAGCTACAACCAGATGGCGGTGTTTTACCGCACGAACGCACAGAGCCGCATGCTTGAAGACATGTTGCTCCGTGCTGGAGTGCCGTACCGTATTGTGGGCGGCACACGCTTTTTCGACCGTGCGGAAATCCGCGACGTGATGGCGTACCTGACGCTGGTAGTGAATCCTGCTGACGATATCGCTGCCAAGCGCGTCATCAACGTACCCAAGCGCGGCATCGGTAAAACGACCATCGAGCGTATCGATCGCTTTGCGCGGGAAATGGGCGAGCCGTTTCTGGCAGCGGCGGAGTTGGCCGTGGCCGATCCGGAAATTCGCGCCGCAACGCGCCGGTCGCTGGGGGAATTCGTGGAGCTGCTGAAGGAGGCGCGCCGCTACGAAGGTGATCTGCGCAAGGTCATCGAGGCCATTGTTGACAAGAGTGGGCTCATTGACGAGCTGCGCGCGGTGGGCACCGACGAAGCTTTAGCACGCATCGAAAACATTCAGGAGTTCATGGGCGTTGTGGATGAATTCACCGAAACACACGACGATTACGGCGACGCCGACGAAGGGGAAGAAGCGCTCGCTGAGAGCGTTCTTGCTGCAGCGTCCGGTGGGGTATCTGCTGCCGTGCACGGCGTGCGGGATGTGTTGGGCGATACGGTGGACGCAGCAGGTTTTGGCTCGCACGAGGTGTTCTTCGCCGCACCTGCCGTTGGCGAACGTGTGCAAGAGGCGCCTGCGCGCGTGCTGCGCGGTGACTCGCTGGCCGACTTCATTGAGTGGGTGCGCCTGCGCACCGATCTCGATACCGCCAGTGACGACGGATGTGCCGTAACGCTTATGACCGTACATTCATCAAAGGGCTTGGAGTTTGACTGCGTGTTTGTTGCCGGCATGGAGGAAACGCTGTTTCCGCACATGAATTCGGTGGGCGACCCGGCGGGTGTGGAAGAGGAACGGCGCCTCGCGTATGTGGCCATCACGCGCGCCCGCAAGCATTTATATCTTACATGTGCACAGCTGCGCCAGATTTTTGGTCAAACGTCGGCGAATCCAGTGTCGCGTTTCATTCAGGAAATTCCGCAAGAGCTGCGACAAACCACGGGGCTTGGTTCGGCGGGCTTTGCTGGTACAGGTTGGGAGAAGCGAGGAAGTCGTCGCGGCATCGCGGGCAGTGGTGTGGAAGCGGGCGAAGGTCGTGTGTTCGGGCGGTCGAGCGCTTCGGGATCAGCTGGCAGAACGGACCGCAGCCGCGCGAGCCGCAGCACAGGGGTAAACCCCAACGCAGGGAAGAAGGCCGCCGCGAAGTTGACATTTGCCGTTGGTGACGCGGTTGATCACAAGACGTTCGGCCGAGGCAAGGTAACAAAGGTCGACGGCGACACGCTGTTCGTACGTTTTGCGAAGTCAGGCCAGACGAAGAAGTTACTGAAAGACTACGCGCCCATCGTGAAACTGGGGTAAAGTGCATGGTCGCAGGTGTGCTTGAGCGTATGCTGTTGCTCATTGTGGGTACGATTGCGAAATGCCTAACGTGACAAATGCGTTTATTTGTCACGCATGATTGATGGTCTGTCTCATTCGGCGGGGAGGAGTCGAGCGCAGTTCCGCAGCGACGGAAACAATCCAGTGGACTGCTCCCCAAAGCGAGGACTGCCGAGCACCGATCCTTCCCCGTCGAATGACACGGGAGGTGACACAGACCATACATTGAGTGTGAACGAAATGAGCAGCGCTTGTGAAGCTCGTTTGGCGCGTGGGATGCTGTGTTAAACTTGCGCCCGATATTTTGCCAGAACGCGCGGTTGCGGGAGTCTTCCGTGGTCGCGCTGCAGCAGAAGGCGCCCGGTTCGAACTTCGTTCCGGGCGCCTTCGCGCAAAGTAAAAGGAGCAGACTATGACGGCACCCGTCTTGGTAGTGGGGCACAAGAATCCCGATAACGACTCGATTAGTTCGGCGGTGGGCTATGCCTATCTGAAAAACGAGCTTGCGAAGCGGGCATGCGCCGAAGGGGAGACGCCCGAGTTCGAGTACGTTCCCGTGCGCTTGGGGCCTCTGCCGAAAGAAAGCGAGTGGGTGCTTGGTCAAGCGGGCATCACCGCGCCCGAGGCCATCGGTCATGTGCATGTGCGTGTTGGCGATGTCATGACGCAGAATCCGTATTCTATCTCGCGCGATGCGACGCTGCTCGAGGCGGGTCGCATGCTGCGCCAGTGTAATGTGCGCTCGCTGGTTGCCACGAAGGAAGACGGCAGCTACCGCGGTCTTATTACCACGCGTATGATCGCCGAGCGCTACATAGCCGCCACCGACAAGATGAACGCCGACGGGTCGAACAGCATGGCAGTTGCTGGTGACTTGATCTCGTCGCTTGGTCAGATCGTGTCCGATGTGCTTGAAGGCGAAGAAGACGTGCTGGTGTTCGATAAGGAATGCCTGTTGAAAGACGCAGTGGACGATCTGATGGAAAGCTCGCTGCGCGAGGCAGTGGTGCTCGATGACGACAGTCATTGCATCGGTGTTATCACTCGTAGCGACGTGGCTCGCGGCTACCGTCGCAAGGTTATCTTGGTGGACCATAACGAGCGTCGTCAGGCGGCACCCGGCATTGACGAAGCCGAGGTGCTCGAGATCGTCGATCATCATCGCATCGCCGATGTTTCCACCGCCAACCCTATTCTGTTTTTGAACATGCCCGTCGGCTCCACGGCCACCATTGTGTCGCTGGAATACCAGCGCTACAGCGTGAGCATTCCTGCCGGCATCGCCAAGGTGCTGCTGTCGGCACTACTTACCGATACGGTCATTTTGAAGTCGCCTACTACGACCGACATCGATCGTGAGCAGGCAAACTTCTTGGCCGATGTTGCCGGAGTCGAGGTGGTACCGTTCGGTCTTGACCTGTTCCGTGCGCGCAATGGGGAAGAAAGCCTTACGGTTGAGCGCATTGTGGGGGCTGATGCTAAGGAGTTCCAATTCGGCGACGCAACGGTGCTTATTGCTCAGCACGAAACGGTTGACCTCGCTTCGGTCATGGAGCGCGAAGACGAGATTCGCGAGCATATGCGTACGCTCAAAGACCAGCATGGCTACGAGTTCGTGCTGCTTATGGTTACCGATATCTTGGCGGAAGGCAGCCAGTTCATGTGCGAAGGCAACCGCCGTGTAGTGAACCGCGTATTCGGTATCGACTGCAAGGGTCAGGGCGGCACGTGGATGCCGGGCATCTTATCGCGCAAGAAGCAGGTTGCGGCGAAGATTCTCGGAGCGTAGGGGAGCACCGCGCCGTGCGGTGCCGCGTTTCGTTCCGCACTCGTTTTACGCCGTACGAAAAAAGAAAGGAAGCGTCTCATGAAACCCGACCGTCTGCTCGACTTGTTCTGCGAGCTTGTGCGCATCGAAAGCCCATCGCGCCATGAAGGTGCTTTTGCGGCGCGCTGCAAGCGAGAGCTGGAAGAGTTGGGGTTTGTGGTGCGATTCGACGATTCCGCCCAAAAAACTGGCTCTGATGTGGGCAATCTCATCGCCGAGTTGCCGGGTACGGCTGCGGGCTCTATCGTGTTGTCGGCTCACATGGACACAGTGGTTCCCTGTGCTGGCATCGAGCCGGTGGTGGGTGACGATGGTGTTATCCGTTCTGCGGGCGATACCATTCTATCGGCCGATGACAAGTCGGGCGTTGCGGGCATTTTCGAGGCGCTGCGCAGCGTGCTCGAATCTGGCGTTCCTCGGCCACATATCATGGTACTGCTGTCAACATGTGAAGAACTCAGCTTGCTCGGTTCAGGCGCGCTCGATGCTGACGTGCTGCCAAAGGGTGCTCCGGTGTACGTGCTCGATGCCGATGGTGCGCCGGGCACTATTATCGCTGCGGCACCGAGCCATCATACGTTGCGTGCAACGTTTACGGGCAGGGCGGCCCATGCGGGCGTCGAACCCGAAGCCGGCGTGTCTGCCATTCAGATGGCCGCAGCCGCCATTGCTGCTATGCCGCTTGGTCGCATTGACGAATGCACCACAGCCAACATGGGGCTTATTGAAGGCGGCCGCGAGGTGAACATCGTGGCCGACCAGTGCTGGCTGTCGGGTGAATGCCGCTCCTACTACGCCGATCGCGCGCTTCGCCTTCGCAATGACATCACCCAAGCGTGCAAGCACGCTGCGGCTTCGTTTGGTGGGCAGGTTGATGTGCAGTGGAAAGACGACTATGAGGCGGTGCTCTACAACGAGGATGATCCCTTGGTTCGTGGCATAACAAACGCCGCGCGCGCTGCGGGCCTCACTCCGCGCATCCATCGTTCGGGTGGCGGGGCCGATGCGAACAAGTACGCTTCATACGGTGCTCGTGCAATCACGCTCGGCACCGGTATGACGAACTTCCACACCACCGACGAGCACATTTCCGTTGCCAACCTGCAAGGCGTTGCCCTTCTCGTTGAGGCGCTCATCGCCGAGGCGGTGCAGGATAAGAAAGAATAGGGAAGCACGGCCAGTTCGCTCGCTTATCTGGCGGCGCCTGCCAGCTTGGTTGCGGACTGTCGGTTCGCCAGCTTTTGCCTGCACAGCACCTGCGCATCTGCTTTGGTGTCGATTTTGAAGAAATGGTGAACACGTGCGCGTCGCATTTATCCGGTTCATTCTCCACCTGCGAAAACGCATTCCTGTCGGCATAGATACGCCCGGATGCGTGGCGTTTGACAAGCCTGGTGGGGCAGAGTAAAGTACCGCCTTGCGCCTTGAAGGAGGCGTGTGTTTTCGTGTGCGCAATGAAAAAGCTTACATGAAATGCGTTGGGAAACCAGCGAAAAGGTCGTCAGGTAGAAGAAGGAGTGAGTTTTGCCTACCATTAACCAGTTGGTCCGCAAGGGCCGCCAAAAGCAGGTTGATAAGAAGAAGACACCTGCTCTGAAGGGCAACCCGCAGAAGCGTGGCGTGTGCACCCGCGTGTACACCACCACCCCGAAAAAGCCGAACTCGGCTCTGCGTAAGGTTTGCCGTGTTCGTCTCGTGAACGGCATGGAGGTCACCGCCTACATCCCCGGTATCGGCCACAACCTGCAGGAGCACTCCATGGTGCTCATCCGCGGCGGCCGTGTGAAGGACCTCCCCGGCGTTCGCTACAAGGTTATTCGCGCCGCGCTCGACTGCGCTGCCGTGAACAACCGCAAGCAGGCTCGCAGCCGCTATGGCGCCAAGCGCCCCAAGTAAGTAAGCCGTTAAGCCGCGCGGGCTGCGGAAACGTTTGACCGGAAGGGCCGGATCAAGCGGCAGCCTAATGGATGGAAATACATCCCGAAGCGCGCAGGAATGTAAGGAGAAAGCATGCCGCGTCGTGCAGCAGCAGTCCGTCGCGAAACCCAGCCGGACGCAAAGTACAACAACCGTCTTGTCACTCAGCTGATCAATAAGATCCTGCTGGATGGCAAGAAATCCGTCGCCGAGAACATCGTCTACGGTGCCTTCGACATCGTTGCCGAGAAGACCGGTGAGGATCCCTTGGCCATGTTCAAGAAGGCCATGGACAATGTTCGTCCCACGCTTGAGGTCAAGCCCAAGCGCGTTGGCGGCGCAACCTATCAGGTGCCGATGGAGGTCAACTCTCGTCGCGCCACCACACTGGCCATCCGTTGGATCGTTGACTTCTCGCGCAAGCGCAAGGAGCACACCATGAAGCAGCGTCTTGCAGCCGAAATCATGGACGCCGCCAACAACACCGGCGCTTCCGTGAAGCGTCGCGAAGACCTGTACAAGATGGCTGAGTCCAACCGCGCCTTCTCGCATTATCGCTTCTAGGGGGAACGGAATGGCTAAAATTAACCTCCAGGACACGCGCAACATCGGCATCATGGCCCACATCGATGCGGGCAAGACGACCACGACCGAGCGCATCCTGTACTATACAGGCAAAACTCACAAGATTGGTGAGGTACACGACGGCGCTGCCACCATGGACTGGATGGTTCAGGAGCAAGAGCGCGGCGTGACCATCACCTCTGCTGCCACCACGTGCTTCTGGAAGTATCCCGGCGGTGCGAAGGATGGCAAGGAATACCGTTTCCAGATTATCGACACCCCCGGCCACGTGGACTTCACGGCCGAGGTCGAGCGTTCGCTGCGCGTACTCGACGGTACCGTGGCTGTCTTCGACGCGGTGGCTGGCGTGCAGCCGCAGTCCGAAACCGTGTGGCGTCAGGCTGAGCGCTACGGCGTTCCGCGCATCGCCTTCATCAACAAGTACGACCGCGTCGGCGCCGACTTCTTCCATGCCATCCAAACCATGCGCGACCGCTTGGGCTCCAACGCCATTGCCGCGCAGATCCCCATGGGTGCAGAAGATCAGTTCTGGGGCATCATCGACCTGGTTACCATGACTGCATGGGACTTCAAGGCCGACGACAAGGGCATGACTTACCCCGAGCCGATGGACGCTATCCCGGCCGAGTTCGCCGAGGATGCTGAACTCTACCACCAGGAACTGCTCGAGGCTGCCGCCGACTGCGACGACGACCTCATGGAAAAAGTTCTCATGGAGGAAGAGGTCACGGTCGAGGAAATTAAGGCCGCGCTGCGCAAGGGCGTCATCGAGTGCAAGGTCAACCCTGTGTTCGTGGGTTCTGCCTACAAGAACAAGGGTGTGCAGGAGCTGCTCGACGCCGTTGTTGATTACCTGCCCAGCCCCCTCGACGTTCCTGCCATTAAGGGAACCAACCCCGACACCGGAGAGGAAGAGGATCGTCCGGCCGATCCGAAGGCGCCGTTTGCGGCTTTGGCCTTCAAGATCATGACTGACCCCTACGTGGGTAAGCTCACCTACCTGCGCGTATACTCCGGTTCGCTTGATGCGGGCAGCTACGTTATTAACGCCTGCAAGGACAAGAAGGAACGTATCGGCCGTCTGCTGCAGATGCATTCCAACCAGCGTGTCGATATTGATACCTGCTCTGCGGGTGACATTGTTGCTGTTGTGGGCCTGAAGGACACGTCGACTGGTGACACGTTGTGTGCCGATGGTGCTCCGGTTATCTTGGAGTCCATGGAGTTCGCCGATCCGGTTATCGACATCGCCGTCGAGCCGAAGACAAAGGCCGAGCAGGACAAGATGGCTGTCGCGTTGCAGAAGCTTGCCGAAGAGGACCCGACGTTCCGCGTGTCCACCAACCAAGAAACCGGCCAGACCATTATTGCCGGCATGGGTGAGCTGCATCTCGAAATCATCGTCGACCGTCTGCTGCGTGAGTTCAAGGTCGAAGCGAACGTGGGCAAACCGCAGGTTGCTTACCGCGAGCGTCCAGGTCACGAAGTACTCAGCGCCGAGGGCAAGTTTGTCCGCCAGTCCGGTGGTCGTGGTCAGTACGGCCATGCGGTTATCAACATGTATCCGCAGGAGCCGGGCAAGGGCTACGAGTTCGAGAACAAGATCGTCGGCGGCGTGGTTCCGAAGGAATATATCCCTTCCATCGACAAGGGTATCCAGGAAGCGCTGAACTCTGGCGTTTTGGCAGGATATCCGGTCGAGGACGTTCGCGTCGAATTGATCGATGGCTCCTATCACGATGTCGACTCTTCCGAGGCGGCGTTCAAGGTGGCCGGCTCTATGGCCATCAAGGACGCGCTGCGTAAGTCCGATCCGGTCATTCTCGAGCCGATGATGGCTGTCGAGATCGAGACACCAGAAGAGTACACGGGGTTTGTCATGGGAGACATTCCGTCTCGCCGTGGCCTGATTCAGGGTCAGGAGCAGCGCAGCAACACGGTTGTCATCAGCGCCAAGGTTCCGCTGGGCAACATGTTTGGCTACGCAACCGACCTTCGCAGCGGCACGCAGGGCCGAGCCATGTACACCATGCAGTTCGATTCCTACGAGCCGGTACCCAAGAGCGTGATGGAAGAGATTATCAGCAAGGCTGGCGGCAAGGCCTAAGGGCGCCGCAAAAAGCTTAATTGGAGGTAAGTTAAGTGGCTAATCAGAAGATTCGCATCCGCCTGAAGGGCTACGATCATGAAATCGTGGACCAGTCCACGAAACTCATCGTCGACACCGCTCAGAAGACGGGCGCAAAGGTTTCCGGCCCCATTCCGTTGCCGACCGAGCGCAACCTGTATTGCGTGGTCAGGGGCCCGCATGTGAACAAAGACTCGCGTGAGCAGTTCGAGATGCGCACCCATAAGCGTCTCATCGACATCCTGGAGCCGACGCCGAACACGGTTGACTCCCTGATGCGTCTCGACCTCCCCGCGGGCGTCGATATCGAGATCAAGCTGTAAGGGAGGTGTGCACGCATATGATTAACGCCATCTATGGTAAGAAAATCGGCATGACCCAGTTGTTCAGCGAGGACGACCGCGTCATTCCCGTTACGGTTATCCAGGCTGAGCCGAATACGGTTTGCCAGGTCAAGACGACCGAAACCGACGGTTATGAAGCCGTGCAGCTGGGCTTTGGAGCCATTAAGCCGAAGAAGGTCAACAAGCCCATGGCGGGTCACTTTGCCAAGCAGGGCGTCGAGCCGAAGCGCTATCTGCGTGAGGTTCGCACCGAGAATGCAGGCGAGTACAAGGTTGGCGACGAGCAGACGGTTGCTGCGTTTGCTGACTGCAAGAAGGTTGACGTTACTGGTACGTCGAAGGGCAAAGGCTTTGCCGGCGTCATGAAGCGTTGGGGCTTCGGTGGCGGCCCGGGCGGACACGGTGCCCACTTCCAC
This sequence comes from Adlercreutzia sp. ZJ138, assembly GCF_011038935.1. NCBI lineage: Bacteria > Bacillati > Actinomycetota > Coriobacteriia > Eggerthellales > Eggerthellaceae > Adlercreutzia > Adlercreutzia sp. ZJ138. The sequence goes on from NZ_JAAKEA010000008.1 coordinate 20,335, forward strand.
CGCGCTCCCGGTTCCATCGGCCAGTGCGCGAGTCCGTCCCGTGTTTTCAAGGGCGTCAAGCTCCCGGGTCAGATGGGCTGCGACACCGTTACCGTTCGCAACCTCGAACTCGTGCGCATTGACGAGGACCAGAACCTCATTCTGGTCAAGGGTGCGGTTCCCGGTGCCAAGAACGGCATCGTGCGCGTCCGCATGGCTTAGAGAACTGACCTTATAAGGAGCTTATCAACATGACGACTATCGATATCAAAGACGTGAGCGGGAAGAAGGCCGGTCAGGCCGAGCTTGCCGACTCCGTGTTCGGCATTGAGCCGAATGTGCCCGTCATGCACCGGGTTGTCCGCGCACAGCGCGCATCCTGGCGTCAGGGCACGCATGACACGCGTACGCGCGGCGAAGTGCGTGGCGGCGGCAAGAAGCCGTGGCGTCAGAAGGGCACCGGCCGTGCCCGTCAGGGTAGCATTCGTTCGCCCCAGTGGGTTGGCGGCGGCACCGTGTTCGGTCCTCATCCGCGTTCCTACGAGATGAAGGTGAACCGCAAAGAGGTCAAGCTGGCCATGCGCAGCGCGCTTTCTGCCAAGCTGGCCGATGGTGAGTTGGTAGTGGTTGACGGCTTCAACTTCGAGAAGCCCCGCACCAAAGATGCCGTTGCCGCTTTGAACGCGCTCGGTCTCGAGCGTCGTATCACCATCGTGATTAGCGACGACGATGTGAATACGTTTTTGTCGTTCCGCAACATCCCGACGGTGAACGTTCTGCCTGTTGGTGTAGCTAACACCTACGAACTCATCGACAACAAGGCGCTCGTGTTTACGGCCGACGCCCTGAAGCGCATCGAGGAGGTGCTGAGCTAATGAAGGATCCCCGCGAGGTTATCATTCGCCCCATCATCACGGAGCATAGCTACGACATGATGGAGAAGAACGTGTACACGTTCGAGGTGGCGAAGAATTCCAACAAGGTTGAGATTCGTCAGGCCATCGAGGCTATTTTCGACGTGACCGTCGTTAACGTGAACACCCTCAACGTGAAGTCCAAGCCGAAGCGCGTTCGCCAGCAGCCGGGTCGTACCCGTACCTGGAAGAAGGCTATGGTCACGCTGAAGGAAGGCGACACCATCGAGCTGTTCGCGTAAGCGATTCCAAACGGTTCGGCGCGCAAACTGCTAACAAGCAAGCTTTAAGCGCCGCATAAAGCCCTCCGGTGTCTTTGGGTGCCGGAGGGCTGATCTTTGCAGTTCTTGTCAAGTTCGCCTCGTAATAGCGACGGCGGCGGGTCTTTTCTCGGAAAACGCCTATTCATTGGTATGATAGCCACGTGTTCCGAATTGTGTGGGGGAAGCTATGCCATCGAAATCTGACAAAGCGAATCGCGGTCGTCACGTCGCCAAGGGAGGCACATCACCTGCCATGACTGCAACTGCGAAGGTTCCAGTCGTGCCGTCGCAGCCCACAACTGCAATGAGACCTGTGGGGGGTGTGCAGCAGCAGCCGCGTATGCCGCAGCCGAAGAAGAAGCGCTCTGCGGCGAAGGTGGTTGCTATCACGTTGGCCGTTGTGATTGCGCTTGTTGCTGTTGCCTATTCTGGTGCAGCACTCTACTTCAGCAGTCATTTCATGCCCGATACTACGCTCGGACGTTTTGATATGTCTCTCATGTCGTCGAAGCAAGCCGAGAACTTCATTGCCGAGCAAGTTGCCGACTATGAGCTTACGGTTACCGGCGAAAACTTTTCTGCCACCTACACGTCAAGCGACATCGGGTTGGCGCTCAACGAGTCGGAAGTGGTTTCTACTGCGCTTCGTATGACGAACCCGTGGGCATGGCCGCTTGAATTACGACGCGCGCACGATGTGTCTGAAGCGTTGGTGATGACGCATGACAAAACGCAGCTTAACGACAAAGTGACGGTGGCGGTTGAGGAGTACAACGCCGAAGCCGAGCCGCCGGTAAATGCAGCACTTGCTTACGACGAAGCACTTGATCGTTTCGTTATCTCAAGCGAACAAGTGGGTACCGCGCTCGATCCTGAAGCGGTGCTGTCAGCTATCGACCAGGCTATTCTGACGTTTGATAGTACGCTCGAGCTGACCGATAACGAGCTGTTGCAGCCTACGGTGTTCTCCGATGACGAGGCGCTGGCTGCTGCCGAAGGCGCGGCAAATGCCATGGTTGCCACGAGCTTTGATGTGACAGCAGGTGGGGAACTGGTGTTTGAAAGCAACCCCGACACGGTGGCGACATGGATCAAGCTCGATGAAAACCTGCAGGTCAGTTTTGACGACGAAGCACTTGCCGCTTGGGCGGGCGAAATCTCATCTGGCTTCAATACTATTGGCAGCACGCGTACCTACATACGACCTGATGGCAAGCAATGCACTGTTACAGGCGGTATCTACGGGTGGGATGTCGATGCGGGCAGCTTGGTTGAGCAGGTAAAAGCCGTCATTACCAGTGGCCAAGGTGGCACGATCGATCTACCGTGCAAGCAGACTGCCGATAAGTTTGCACCGCAGGGCGAGCAAGATTGGGGCGACCGCTACGTCGACGTTGATTTGGCCGAACAGCACGTACGCTTCTTCGACGGCGGCAATCTCATTTGGGAATCCGACTGCGTGTCGGGAGCACCCGATGGCAAGAATGACACGCCCACTGGCGTGTATGTTCTCAATGCTAAGGAAAGCCCTTCGGTTTTGATTGGCTACGAGAACGGCAAGAAAACCTACGAGTCAAAGGTGCAGTACTGGATGCCGTGGGTGGGCAACCTGGTTGGCTTCCATGATGCCGACTGGCAAGCAGCCTTTGGTGGCACGCGTTACGCAGACGGCTTCGGCAGTCATGGTTGTATCAACTTGCCGGTTGACAAAGCGGCCAACTTGTACGGACTTATTCAACCGGGAGACACGGTCGTCTGTCATTGGTAGGGTGAAACCGCAACGCTTTTGCCAGTAATCTCGAACCTATGCTATGCTCATTTTTCAAGCAAACGGTAAGAGGGGTGGGTCTATGGCGTTCGTTGAATTCCGCGATGTGCGGAAGATCTACCATATGGGCGAGGTGGACGTGGCCGCTGTTGATGGCATGTCCTTCGACATCGAGCAAGGTGAGCTCGTGGTTGTGGTTGGGCCTTCCGGCTCAGGCAAAACAACGCTTCTCAACATGCTTGGGGGAATGGATTCATGTACGTCGGGTTCTATCGTGCTCGATGGAAGAGAGATCGGTTCATTCTCGGAGAAGCAGCTTACTGAATACCGCCGCTACGACATCGGCTTCGTGTTCCAGTTTTACAACCTTGTGCAGAACCTGACGGCGCGGGAAAACGTAGAACTTGCCAGTCAAATCTGTGAGCATCCACTTTCTGCTGACGATGTGCTTGCACAGGTGGGGCTGGCGCATCGTTTAGATAACTTCCCTGCGCAGCTTTCGGGTGGCGAGCAGCAGCGCGTTGCCATTGCCCGCGCGCTCGCGAAGAACCCGAAGCTTTTGCTTTGCGACGAACCAACGGGTGCGCTTGACTACAAAACCGGCAAGGCTATCTTAAAGCTGCTGCAAGACACTTCTCGCAACACGGGTCGCACCGTCGTGCTTATCACACATAACTCGGCATTTACTGCTATTGCCGACCGAGTTATCCGCATTCGTGAGGGGCGGGTTGCCGAAGTTTTGCTCAACGACCGTCCCGCATCTGCTGACGAGTTGGAATGGTAGGTGTGCATGGCGAGCTCGTTTGACAAGGAGATCGTACGCTCGATTACCGGCACGCTTGGGCGTTTCGTAGCCATCGCGGCCATTGTGGCACTGGGCTGCGGCTTCTACGCGGGCTTGCGCATGACCGCACCCGATATGGATGCATCGGCCGATCGCTACTACGATGGCACGGCGCTCATGGACGTGCGTGTGGTATCAACTTTAGGGCTCACCGACGACGATGTTGAGGCGCTGCGCCAGGTAGAGGGCGTAGATGCTGTCATGCCTGCACGGGAAACTGACGTTATGGCCACAATCGACGGCGAGCAGTATGCCGTGCGAGTGCATTCGCTGCCAGATGCTGCCGAAAGCAGCGTACAGGAAAACAACGCCACAATTGCGTCTGATGATGCGAATTATCTGAATCGTTTAACGCTCGTGGAGGGAAGCTGGCCTACGTCAGCGGATGAGTGCATTATCTCGTATGACCGCGTGATGAATGTGCCCACGAAGGTGGGCGACGTCGTTACTGTGACCGAAGGGGTAACAGACCTCGATGACACGCTGGTCACGCGCACGTATACCATTGTCGGCTATGTGCGTTCGCCATATTACGTGTGTTCTACGGCTATGGGAACCACGTCGCTCGGGTCGGGAACGGTGCAACAGTTCATGTACGTGCCGAACGACAGCTTTGTAGACAGCATGCCCTATACCGAAGCGTTCTGTACGGTTGAGGGTGCTGCCGACTTGAAGGATGGCAGCGCGGCATACGACGAACTCATTGGCGAGGTTATCGGCCGCATTGAGACAATCGCGCCCGAGCGAGAACAAGCGCGACTCGACGGCTTGCGTGCTGAAGCCCAAGCCGAACTCGACAACGCGCGGGCTGACTTTGAGGCCGAGCGCGCTGACGCTACCTCGCAGCTTGACGACGCCGCCAACGAGCTTGCTCGTGCGCGTGAGCAGTTGGATGCAGCGCAGCAGCAGCTCGCTGTATCGGCTTTGCAAATCGAACAAACCGAGCGGCAGCTTGCGCAGGGCCGCCTGCTTTACGAGCAGGGTGTGTCGCAGCTTGCTTCCCAAGAGGTGGCAGCAAAGCGCCAGCTTGCCGAAGCGGAAGATCAGCTTGGCCAGGCGCAGACAAGCTATGATGCTGCTATGGCGCAGCGCGCCAGCCTGCAGGGCGCCCTCGATCAGGTAAACGCAGCCATCGCTGCCATCGACAAGCAAATGGCCGACATGCATATGTCAAGTGTCGACGAAGCGCTCGACAAGGCGCTTGAGGCACTTGCCACGACACAGGGAATGCTTGAAGAAGCGCAGGCGGCGCTTGCTGTGGCCGATCCGAATGACCCTGGATACGCTGCTTTGAAAGCGCGAGTTGAAACGCTCCAGATTGAGGTTGACAAGCTTACCCTCGCTGTTGCCGACTTGCAGGCGCTGCAAGTACAGCGCGCCGCGCTCGTGGAGCAGGCGGCGCAACTTGAGCAGGGCATTGCCGTCATTGATGAACGCACTGCCGGTGTACCAGAGCAGCTCGCCGCTGCTCGCGCAAAGCTGTACGCCCAGCGCAATCAGGTAAACGTGCAGCTTGCTGCCGCTCAAGCGCAGCTGGCGGCTAGTAAGGCGCAGCTCGACAGTGGTACCTCTCAGCTCGAAGATGGCAAGCAACGCTACGAACAGGGTCGCTCCGACTACGAAAGCGGTCGCTCCGACTACGAAAGCGGGCGAGCCGACTACGAGAATGCCCTCGCCGAAGCCGAGTCGAAATTCGCCGATGCCGAAGCCGAGCTTGCTAGCGCACAGCTTACCATTGATGACCTCGAGGCTCCCACCTGGCTTGTCATGGACCGCTCGAAGAACTACGGCGCGGTCAGTTTTGCCTCCGATGCCGAGCGCGTCGACCATATTGCGCGGGTGTTTCCCTTCATCTTCTTCTTAGTTGCGGCATTGGTGTCGCTCACTACTATGACGCGCATGGTGGAAGAAGAGCGCGTGCTTATTGGCACGTACAAGGCGCTCGGTTACTCGCGGGCGCGCATCACTTCGAAATACGTCATCTACGCCGCCATTGCCGCCATTGTTGGTGCCGTTGTGGGTATCGTAGTACTCTCGCTCGTGCTGCCGGCGGTGATTATGGAAGCTTACGCCATCATCTACTCGGTACCGAAGGCGCCGCCTTGCGTCGATCTGCCCATTGCGCTGCTGTCGGCGGGGCTTGGTGTCGGCGTAACGCTGGGGGCTACCTGGGCTGCGGTTACCGCTACGCTGCGCGAGCAGCCGGCCCATCTCATGCTGCCGCGCGCGCCGAAGGCCGGCAAACGTATTTTGCTCGAGCGTGTAACACCGTTGTGGCGTCGGGTGTCGTTTAGTTGGAAAGTAACATTTCGTAACCTCTTCCGGTATAAGAAGCGCCTGTTCATGACGGTAATCGGCATTGCGGGCTGCACGGCGCTGCTGCTCACGGGGCTCGGGCTACAGAACTCGATTAACGATATCATTGATAAGCAGTATGGTGAACTGGTTAGCTACAATGCGGTGGTCGTTTTCGATGAGCAGCCGGATAATGCAGTGCGCAGCGAAACGGAAGATCTCGCGCAAAAGAGCGCTTGGGCGCAGGAGTTGTCCTACATTGCCCAAGGTCCGAATCGCTCTGACATAATGGTGTCGTTGGCGGTACCGCAAGACCCCGAAGCATTCCAGGAATTGTGGACCATGCGTGAGCGTGTGGGGCACGAACCGGTGAACCTTGGCCGCGATGGAGTTGTTGTCACTGAAAAGCTTGCAAACGAACTCGGGCTGAAGCCTGGCGACGAGCTGCGGCTCGCAGAGCAAGACCAGATGGGCAACGCCACATCGCAGGTGTATGAGGCTACCATTACTGGCATCATGGAAAACTATGTGGACAACTGGGTGTTTATGGGTCCCGAAGTCTACGAGCGCACGTTCGGTGTAGCTCCCGAATATACGTCGTGTTTCGCGCACATCGATGACAGCGACGAAGCGCACGAGACCTTTGGCAGTCAGGCGTCGGCGCTTCCCGGCGTGCGTACGGTGTCGTTCAACGACGAGGTCATCGACTCGTACAAAACCATGCTGCGCAGCGTAAACATGGTTGTGGTGGTGCTGGTGGTTGCCGCTGCAGCGCTTGCGTTTATCGTGCTGTACAACCTTACGAACATCAACATTACCGAACGTGTGCGCGAGATCGCCACGCTGAAAGTGCTTGGTTTTATGTCAGGCGAAGTGAACGCCTACATCTTCCGCGAAATTACCATTCTGTCTATTGTAGGTGCGGCCGTCGGATTGGTGCTCGGCGTGTTCCTTGAAGGGTTTGTCATCGTAACCGCCGAGGTCGATCAGGTCATGTTTGGCCGCGACATCCATGCGACAAGTTTTGTTCTCGCCTTTGCGCTCACCATGGTCTTTACGGCCATTGTCATGACGTTCATGCGTCGCAAGCTGGCGAAGGTAAGCATGGTGGAGAGCTTGAAATCCAACGAGTAGAAGGTTTCGGCGGGTGGTGCGTTGCCGATCCTTCGCAGTGCGTTACAATGGCATCTTCGTTGGAACATGCAAGGAGAACTGCCCATGAAGGTTACGGAACAAAAGCTTACCGACGGCCGCATCCGGCTCGATGCCGTCGCTTCGCCCGCCGAGGTCAATCATGCATTTACGGTTGCACAGTACTTGTCATTGCAAGATCTGGGCATTCGAGTGTCGCAAGGTAAGACGGCCCAACAGGTTGCCGCGGATGAACTTCACATCAAAGATCTCGACGCTTTGGCTGCGCCGAAGGCCGCCCAGTACTTGGTGCCGTTTGCTATCGACAAGCGCAACCTTACGCCAGCGTTCATGCCTGCAGAGGTTCCTACGGGAACCATCAAGCGCGGCGAGCCGTTTGAGTTTTCGGTCACCATTACGCCGAAACCCACCTACGAGCTTGATGATTATAGTCCGGTGTCTGTTACGGTGCCCCCGTCCGATATTCCCGAAAGCGAGATCGACAAGCAGCTAGTAAACCTCGCTGAAAGCTATGCGACGTTCGTGTCTGCTGACCCACACCCCATCGAAGAAACCAATTGCGCACTTATAGCCATGGATGCCGAACAAGATGGCAAGCCGCTTCCTGCTTTACACACCGAAGGGCGCACCTACGCCATGGGAATGAACCTCATGCCTGAGGAATTCGAGCGCAACTTGCTCGGCATGCAGCCGGGTGAGACAAAAACGTTTACGGTTGCTATGCCGGGTGAGGGAGGAAAGCCGGGCGACGCAATCGAGTTCACTGTTACGGTAAAAGAGGTGCAGGACCGCAAGATTCCCGTCATCGATGATGCGTGGGTGAAAGAGAACTTTCCCATGCTGCCAGGCGTTGAAGGTGTACGCGAAAGCCTGCGCGCAACCATGAAGCAGCAGGTTGAGCAGCAGATCGATCAGATGAAGATGCAGGCCGCTGCCTCCGAAATCGCGCGGCGTTTCAAGGGCGGCATACCCGATGTGATTCACGACGCCACGCAGCGCGCGCTTGTTGACGATCTGCGTCTGCGAACGAAGGCCCAGGGTATGACCTTTGAGCAGTATATGGAACAGATGGGTGGGCAGCAAAACTTTTCGCTCATGCTGGCGCTGCAGGCGCGCGAAACTCTCGCACAGGGCTACGCGCTCGATGCGGTGTTCCGTCACGAGCGCCTGAAGGTCACCGACGCCGACGTTGCTGCAACGTGCCGCGCTATGAATCCGCAGAACCCGCAAATCGTGTGTCGCGACATGGAAGATAACGGCCGCGGCTTTGCGCTGCGCGAGGCGTGTGAGCGCTACGTTGCCAACAGATGGCTCGCCGACCACGCCACCGTCACTGTCATGCAGTCAGACGCTGCGCCGGTTGCGGCAGCAGCTGCAGCTCAGGGCGAAGGTGGCAAAGGTGAGTCTGCCGTCGAATCCGAAAAGGTAACGGCTTCTGAAGAATAACCACTCAGAAGTTTCTAAGGATACGCAGGATTGGCGGAATGAATCAGCGTTTCCTTAAAGCTCATTGCCGGGTAACCGACGTTGGTCAGTGTATTTCCAAGACCCCGGAGGAGTGCTCTTCGCTCTTCCGGGGTCTGGTTGTGTGCAGGTTATGGGCACAAAATACATTCTTGAAGTGCGCCTTCAAGCTGCGTATAATGTTCGTTTGTGTCTGGTGTGTCATGGATACACCCGGATGCGTGGACCTTCGGCGTCAGGGCGTTTGGCCTCAAACAGGCGCACGTGGCTATCGAAGCGTCCGCAAAGGCAAGGTGGGTCCTCGGGGTGCGGTTGAGGCGCGCGAGCGGGGGTCCAAGTGTAAAGGGTTTTTAGGGTTCGCTCCGTCAACGAACTCACAAGAACCCAGGAAAGGTTAGAAATGGGAGTAAAGCAGTACAAGCCGACAAGTCCCGGCCGTCGCTTCCAGTCGGTTTCGGATTTCGCCGAAATCACGTGTTCGACGCCGGAAAAGTCTCTGCTTGCGCCCCTGCCTAAGAAGGCGGGCCGCAACAACAATGGCCGCATCACCACCCGTCATCAGGGTGGCGGCAACAAGCGCCGGTATCGCATCATCGACTTCAAGCGCACGAAAGACGGCGTTCCCGCAAAGGTTGCCACGGTCGAGTACGATCCGAATCGCTCCGCTCGCATCGCTCTTCTGCATTACGCTGATGGCGAGAAGCGCTACATCCTTCACCCGAAGGGCCTGAAGGTGGGCGACGTGGTGGTCAGCGGTGTGGGTGCCGACATCAAGCCCGGCAACGCCATGCCCCTCTCTGAGATTCCCGTTGGTACGCTCATCCATGCTGTTGAGCTGCAGCCTGGCAGGGGTGCGGCACTTGCTCGCTCTGCTGGCACCAGCATTCAGCTCATGGGCAAGGAAGGAAAGTACGCCATTCTGCGCATGCCTTCTTCCGAGATGCGTCGCGTGTTGGTTACCTGCCGCGCAACGATCGGTGAGGTTGGCAACGCCGAGCACTCCAACATCCGCATTGGCAAGGCTGGCCGCAACCGCTGGAAGGGCATCCGCCCGACCGTTCGCGGTACGGTTATGAACCCGGTCGACCATCCGCACGGTGGTGGCGAGGGCAAGAACAAGTCCGCAGGTCGTCACCCGGTTACTCCGTGGGGCGTTCCCACGAAGGGTCACCGCACTCGCAATCCCAAGAAGGCTTCGAGCCGCTTGATCATCCGCCGTCGCAAGAAGTAGCGCAAAGCGTTAAGGAGTAATAGTGAGTAGAAGTTTGAAAAAAGGTCCTTTCGTTGAGCCGCGTCTTCTTGGTCGCATCGAGGCGATGAACGCTGCAGGCGAAAAGAACGTCATCAAAACCTGGTCACGTTCGAGCACCATCTTCCCGGAAATGGTGGGTCACACCATCGCCGTTCACGATGGCCGCAAGCACGTGCCGGTGTACGTTACCGAATCCATGGTCGGCCACAAGCTGGGCGAGTTCGCCCCGACCCGCACGTTCAAGGGTCACTCTGCCGACAAGGGCAAGAAGCGATAAGAAGGGGGTAAACGATGGAAGCTAAAGCTATTGCACGTTTCGTGCGCGTTTCTCCCCGCAAGGCGCGCATTGTCGTCGACCTGATTCGCGGCAAGTCCGTTCCGGCAGCGCAGGATATACTCGCGTTCACGGACCGCGCCATTGCGGAAACCGTATTGAAGACGCTGAACTCTGCGGTTGCCAACGCTGAGAACCTGCATCACGTCCGTCCGGACTCGCTCATCGTGAAGACTGCCTTCGTTGACGAGGGTCCCACGATGAAGCGCATCCGCCCGCGTGCGAAGGGTTCCGCATCCCGTATCCGTAAGCGCACAAGCCACATTACTATTGTCGTTGGAACTCGAGAGGAGGCATAAGCGCATGGGTCAGAAGGTAAGCCCCACCGGGTTCCGTCTCGGCATCACTGAGGATTGGCGCAGCCGCTGGTACGCCGACAAGGATTACGCCAAGAACCTTGAGAACGATCTCGCCATCAGGAAGTTTTTGAACAAGCAACTCGAGCGCGCAGCCGTCTCGAAGGTTGAAATCGAGCGTGCCGGCGACAAGGTGAAAATTGTCATCACCACTGCTCGCCCGGGTGTGGTTATCGGCAAGAAGGGCGCCGAAATCGACGCGCTTCGCAAGAAGCTCGAAACCATTGCCGATGGCACGGTTTCGGTCGAGGTCGTTGAGATCAAGCGTCCCGAGCTCGACGCCGTACTCGTTGCGCAGTCTATCGCCGAGCAGCTTGAGGGACGCGTGGCCTTCCGCCGCGCGATGCGCAAGGCCGTGCAGTCTGCTCGCAAGAGTGGCGCGAAGGGTATCCGTATTCAGTGCTCCGGCCGTTTGGGTGGCGCTGAGATGAGCCGTCGCGAGTGGTACGGCGAGGGTCGTGTTCCGCGTCATACCCTGCGTGCCAAGATCGATTACGGCTTCGCCACGGCTCGCACCACGATGGGCGCTATTGGCGTTCAGGTGTGGGTGTACCATGGCGATGTTCTGCCGGGCCAGAAAGCTCCGCAGCCCGCGCTCGAAGGCGGTTCCCGCCCGAGTCGCCGTCGCAACGATCGTAACGAGAGGGGGCGCAAGTAATGCTCGTACCTAAGCGTGTAAAGCACCGCAAGGTGCAGCGTGGCTCCATGAAGGGCAAGGCCAAGGGCGGCACCCGTCTGAACCATGGCTCTTATGGCATCCAGGCTCTGGAGGCCGCATGGATCACCAACCGGCAAATCGAGGCAGCTCGTATCGCCATGACCCGTCACATGAAGCGTGGCGGCAAGGTGTGGATCACCATCTTCCCCGATAAGCCCATCACTAAGAAGCCGGCTGAAACCCGCATGGGTTCCGGCAAGGGCAACCCGGAGGCATGGGTGGCTGTGGTTAAGCCGGGCCGCATCATGTTCGAGATTGATGGCGTCGAAGACGAAGTCGCTCGTGAGGCTCTCCGTCTGGCTATCAACAAGCTGCCCATCAAGTGCAAGATTGTGACCCGTGAAACGGAGGGGCAGGAGTAAATGAAACCAGCAGAGATTCGTGAGCTGTCTGCCGACGATTTGCAGGCCAAGCTCAAGGAGGCGCGTGCAGAGCTGTTCAACCTGCGCTTCCAGATGGCAACGAGCCAGCTTGACAATACCGCCCGCGTAAAGCAGGTTAAGAAGGACATCGCGCGTATCCAGACCGAGATGCGTGCTCGTGAGCTGAGCGCTTAAGGCTTGGAAGGTTGGATACAATGAGCGAAGAACGCAATAACCGAAAGGTACGTCAGGGTGTCGTGGTCAGTGCTGTCAACGACAAGACCATCGTCGTGCAGGTGAAGGAACGTAAACCCCATCCCGTCTACAAGAAGATGATGACCTTCACGAAGAAGTTCCATGCCCATGATGAGAAGAACGAAGCCGGTGTAGGCGATACCGTTCGCATCATGGAGACTCGCCCGCTGTCCAAGATGAAGCGCTGGCGTCTCATGGAGATTGTCGAGAAGGCAAAGTAATCGGGCTTCATGCCGTTACGATTACCGATTCGAAAGTTAGGTTGAAGCAATGATTCAGATGCAATCCATGCTCGCAGTTGCCGACAACTCCGGCGCGCGCAAGGTGCAGTGCATCAAGGTTCTGGGCGGCTCGAAGCGCCGTTACGCAGGCCTCGGCGATGTCATCATCTGCAGCGTTAAGGAAGCGATGCCGAACGGCAACGTGAAGAAGGGCGATGTCGTGCGCTGCGTCATCGTTCGCGTGAAGAAGGAAGTTCGCCGCACCGACGGCAGCTACATCAAGTTCGATCAGAACGCCGCAGTTCTCATCGACAACAATGGCGCTCCGCGCGGCACCCGCATCTTTGGGCCCGTTGCCCGTGAGCTGCGTGAGAAGAAGTACATGAAGATCGTGTCTCTGGCACCGGAAACGCTGTAGAGGGGGTGCGCAATGAATAGCATGCATGTCAAGAAGGGCGACACGGTACGGATCATCGCTGGCAAGGACAAGGGCAAGGAAGGCGAGGTCATCCGTGCCATTCCACAGCGCGAGCGCGTTGTCGTCGAGAAGGCAAACATGGTCAAGAAGGCCATGCATCCCACTCAGCAGAACCCGCAGGGGGGCATCATTTCCATCGAGGCTCCGTTGCACGTGTCGAACGTGAAGCTTATCTGCCCCGAATGCAAGGAGGCCACTCGCGTCTCCAAGCGCATCAACGAGAACGGCAAGAAAGTTCGCGTTTGCAAGAAATGCGGGAAAGACATCGACAAATAGTCGGAATCAAGATACAATATCGAGCCTGCGCGCCTTATCGGTGCGCAGGCTGATGTTATGACCCCGGTATATTCGGGGACGCAGGGTCGGAAATCCTGCGTTTAATTCATCGAAAGGTAGGAAATAACATGGCTATGCCTCGTCTCAAGGAGAAGTACAGAAACGAGCTGGTTGCCAAGCTGAAAGACGAGCTTGGCATCGCAAATGTGAACGACGTTCCGCGTCTTGAGAAGATCGTCGTGAACATGGGCGTCGGTGCTGCTGCGTCCGACCACAAGCTGCTCGATGCCGCTATGAACGATATGCGCATCATCACTGGCCAGCAGCCCATGATCACCCGTGCTCGCAAGTCTATTGCTGGCTTCCATGTACGCGAGGGTATGGCAATTGGTTGCAAGGTTACGCTGCGTGGCGATCGCATGTGGGAGTTCCTCGATCGCCTGCTGGCAACCGCTTTGCCCCGCGTTCGCGACTTCCGTGGCATTTCTCCGACCAGCTTCGACGGTCGCGGCAACTACACGCTCGGCATTACCGAGCAGCTGATCTTCCCTGAGATCGACTACGACAAGGTTGATCGTACCCGCGGTATGGACATCACGTTTGTTACCACCGCGAAGAACAACGACGACGCATTCGCGTTGCTGTCTGCGCTCGGCTTCCCGTTCAAGGCGAAGTAACCACCACCGTCTTTTCGGGGTGTGGGGGAAAGTGATCTTTCCCTTTAGTAAAGCTGCATTCGAGCCCGCTTCATAGGGAAGCGGGCTGGATATGAGAAAGAAGGAAATGCATGGCTAAGAAATCGATGGTCGCCAAGGCCAAGCGTGAGCCGAAGTTCTCCACGCGTCAGCATAATCGCTGCACGCGTTGCGGACGTCCTCGCGCGTACTACCGCAAGTTCGGTCTGTGCCGCATCTGCTTGCGCGAGTTGGCTAACAAAGGCGAACTGCCCGGCGTGACCAAGGCTTCGTGGTAAGCGAAAACAAGGCAACGTACGGGTGGGCCGCGGTTAAGGCGGAGGCGCTATGGGTGCCGACGAACCGATTCGCGTAGCCCATCACGAACCAAAGGAGAAAACAACAATGACCATGACCGACCCCATTGCAGATATGCTTACGCGCGTGCGTAACGCAAACTCTGCCGGCAAGCAGACGGTAGCAATGCCGTCCAGCAAGAAGCTTGTCGAAATCGCCCGCATCATGCAGGAAGAGGGCTACATTCAAGGCTATGACGTCATCCCTGGCGAGCCGCGTGCTACGCTTGAGATCACGTTGAAGTACGGTGCCAAGAAAGCCAAGACCATTCGCGGTATCAAGCGCATCTCTAAGCCGGGTCTGCGTATTTACGCTGGCAAGGACGAGCTGCCACGCGTACTCGGCGGCCTGGGCACCGCAATTGTATCCACGTCCAAAGGCGTGATGGCTGACCGTGATGCTCGCAAGCTGGGCATCGGCGGTGAGGTCATCGCCTATATCTGGTAGGAAGGGGAGGATAGATATGTCTCGTATTGGCAAACAGCCTATCGCCATTCCTGCCGGCGTTGACGTGACCATCGAGGGTACGACTGTTTCGGTTAAGGGCCCGAAAGGCGAGCTTTCCCGCACGCTACCCGGAATCATGATCATCGAGCGTGAAGGTGACGAGATCATCGTTAAGCGCCCGGATGACACCCGTGAAGCTCGCAGTTTTCACGGTCTGACCCGTACGCTGATCGCCAACATGATCGAGGGCGTCACCAACGGTTATACCAAGAAGCTTCAGATGGTTGGCGTTGGCTACCGTGCCGCTCTGAAAGGTGCCGACCTTGAGATGCAGCTCGGTTTTTCCCATCCTGTTCACGTCGAGTGCCCCGAAGGCATCACCTTCACGGTGCCCAGCCCCACGGAGATCATCGTGAGCGGCCCCTCGAAAGAGCAGGTCGGCCAAGTTGCAGCAAACATCCGCAAGTGGCGCAAGCCGGAGCCTTACAAGGGCAAGGGTATTCGTTACGAGGGCGAGCATGTCCGTCGCAAGGTGGGCAAGTCCGGCAAGGGCGACAAGTAGTAGCCACGTGCGTTTGATAGTGAAGGGATAATCATGAACAAGCTTCAGAAAAAGCAAGCTGCGCTGGCCCGTCGCCATCGTCGTGTTCGCGGCAGGATTTCTGGCACCGTGGCGCGTCCGCGTCTGTGTGTGACCCGCAGCAATTCCAATATGTACGTCCAGCTGATTGATGACAAAGCTGGTAATACGATCTACGGCGTGTCTACGCTCGGCCCCGAGTTCAAGGCAACGGGCAAGAACGGTGCGACCGTTGAAGGCGCTGCCGCTCTGGGCAGCATCGTTGGCAAGAACGCTTTGGACAAAGGCATTACTGAGGTCGTGTTCGACCGTGGTGGCCACCTGTATCACGGTCGTGTCAAGGCTCTGGCCGAGGCAGCCCGCGAAGCAGGCTTGAAATTCTAGAAGGGGTTTAGGTCTATGGCTCGTAACAAGCAAGACAATAACGCCGCAGTTCCCGAGCTCGAGGAACGCGTCGTCTACATCAATCGCGTCTCCAAGACCGTCAAGGGTGGTCGTCGCATGGCGTTGACTGCGCTGGTGGTTGTCGGCGATCGCAATGGTCGCGTGGGTGTTGGCATGGGTAAATCCGCCGAAGTGCCTATCGCCATCCGTAAGGGCACTGAAGATGCCAAGAAGAACATGTTCACCGTTCCGCTCACCGAAGCCAAGACGCTTCCCCATGACATCCTGGGCGAGTTCGGTGCGGGCCGCGTGCTCATCAAGCCGGCTACTCCTGGTACCGGTGTTATCGCTGGTAGCGCCGCGCGTGCCGTCATGGAGCTGGCGGGCGTGGAGAACGTGTTCGCCAAGTCGCTGGGCACCGACAACGTGCTGAACGTCGTGAAGGCCGCTGCTGAGGGCTTGAAGAACATGCAGAGTCCGCAGCAGGTTGCCGAGCGCCGTGGCATCTCCGTCGCCCAGATCTATGGCTGGAAGGAGACGAAGTAATGGCAGAGGAAAAGAGGACCCTGCGTGTCACGCAGGTGAAGAGCGCCATCGGTCGCCCCGCTGACCAGGGCCAGACGCTGCGTGCGCTTGGTTTGGGTAAGATCGGCCGCACGGTTGATCAGGTTGACAACGAGAGCGTTCGCGGTATGATCTTCAAGGTTAAGCACCTCGTGGAGGTCGAAGAGCTGTAAGCTCTTCAGAGTATGTAGTGCACATTCGGCGCGCCTTCAGCGAAGGTGCGCCGAATGTGTAGTTTTGGAAGTTTGCTGGCGGCGAGCTGCCAGCACGGATCTTTAAGATTCGAAGCGAACAGAGGAGATGTATTCATGGAAATCAAGGATCTGAAACCTGCTGAGGGCTCTCGTAAGAACCGCAAGCGCGTTGGCCGTGGCCCCGCTTCTGGTTATGGCAAAACGTCCGGCCGTGGTATGAATGGCCAGAAGTCCCGTGCTGGCGGCGGCAAGGGTGCTGGTTTTGAGGGTGGTCAGACTCCGCTTGCGCGTCGTCTGCCGAAGCTCCCTGGTTTTAATAACATCAATCGCGTTGAGTATCTACCGGTTAACGTGAAGCGTCTCGAGGAAAAGTTCGAGGCCGGCGATGTGGTTGATGGTGCCAGCCTGAAGGCGAAGGGTATTATCAAGCATGAGGATGCATTGGTGAAGGTTCTGGGCGACGGTGAAATCACCAAGGCCCTCACCGTAAAAGTCGACAAGGTGTCCGCTTCCGCCAAGGCAAAGATCGAGGCGGCTGGAGGAAAGGTCGAAGAGCCTTGCTAAGCTCTATTATCGATGCGTTCAAGGTGCCTGAGCTGAGGAAGAAAATCCTCTTTACGCTCAGCATCCTTGCGCTGTACCGTTTGGGGTCCTATATTCCAGTACCGGGCGTGCCCTTTAAGGCGTTTGCTGCGGCATTCCAGGATTCCGGCGTGTCAATGACCATGCTCGACTTATTCTCGGGTGGTGCGCTGTCGAACTTCTCGGTGTTTTCACTGGGAATCATGCCCTACATCACCGCGTCGATCATCATGCAGCTCATGCAAGGGGTCATTCCTGCCGTGGGTCGCTGGGCACGCGAAGGCGAGACGGGCCGCAGGAAGATCACCCAGATCACGCGTTATTTGACGCTGGTTCTTGGTCTGATCAATGCGATTGGCTACTTGCTGCTGTTTAAGTCGTCTGCGTACGGCGTCGTGTTCACCGATCAGATTCCCGAAATCGTAACCGATATCATTGTGGTGTTTACGTTGGTTGCGGGTACGGCTTTCATCATGTGGATGGGCGAGCTTATCACGCAGCGCGGCATCGGTAACGGCATGTCGCTCATCATTTTCGTGAGTATTGTGAGCCGTGTGCCTTCCGCGATCTTCCAGTCGATAAACCTCACGGCTGACAAAGGTATGGGCATTGCGATCACGCTGCTCATCATTGCGGTGGTATTGGTGTGCGTACCGCTGATCATCTTTGTTGAGCGTGCTCAGCGCCGCATTCCGGTGAACTACGCGAAGCGCGTGCAGGGACGCAAGATGATGGGCGGTCAGTCAACGTACATTCCGCTGAAGGTGAATGCTGCAGGCGTTATCCCCATCATTTTCGCGAGCTGCCTGATTTACTTCCCGGCTCAGTTGGCGGCGTTGTTTAACGTGAGTTGGCTGACGTCATTCGCAAACGCTGTGTCGACTGGTTGGGTGAACTGGATCCTGACCGTGCTGCTCATCGTGTTCTTCGCGTACTTCTACACCTCAATGGTGTTCAATCCGGAAGAAACGGCCGACAACATTCGCAAGCAGGGCGGCTTTATTCCGGGCATCCGTCCGGGTTCGGCGACGGTCACCTACATCAAGAACGTGTTGCGTTATGTAACGCTGCCGGGTGGCTTGTTCATTGCGGCTATTGCCGT
The DNA here is from genome assembly GCF_011038935.1 of Adlercreutzia sp. ZJ138. Lineage (NCBI taxonomy): Bacteria > Bacillati > Actinomycetota > Coriobacteriia > Eggerthellales > Eggerthellaceae > Adlercreutzia > Adlercreutzia sp. ZJ138. The sequence continues at coordinate 38,150 of NZ_JAAKEA010000008.1, forward strand.
GCTTCCGACCATTATCTTCTACTTTACCGGCAATCAGCTGATTCAGTCGTTTGGCGGCACGTCGATTCTCATCATGATCGGCGTTGCGCTCGACACCATGAACAAGGTGGAAAGCCAGCTGAAGATGCATAACTACGACGGCTTCTTCAAGTAGGGGAGAAAGGAAACCGCTCATGAACATCGTTTTGCTGGGAGCACCGGGCGCTGGCAAGGGAACGCAAGCTGCGAAGTTGGTAGAGGACTGCGGATTGTGCCACATTTCCACGGGCGACATTCTGCGTGCTGCCGTGAAGAACCAGACTGAGCTGGGCATAAAAGCGAAAGGCTACATGGACGCTGGCGAATTGGTGCCCGACGACCTGATTATCGATCTCATGAAGGAGCGCATCCAGCAGCCTGATGCGGCTAAGGGAGCGATCCTCGACGGTTTTCCGCGCACCACGACCCAGGCGGTTGCACTCGACACGATGCTTGCTGAGCTTGAACGTCCACTGGGTGCGGCATTGCTCATTGATGTCGATGCCGAGGTAATCGTCGGCCGTCTTACGTCTCGCCGTATGTGCAAAGCGTGCGGGTTCATTGGCTCGAAAGCCGATGCGGTATGCCCGAAGTGCGGTGGTGAAATGTACCAACGCGATGACGATAACGAAACAACCGTTCGTAATCGCTTGGATGTGTACGAGAAGTCTACATCTCCGCTTGTTGACTACTATCGGGGGTGTGATCTGCTCGTGTCCATTGATGGCGATCGCGATCCCAATGAGGTGTACGCCGACGTAAAGAAGGCGTTGAATCTGTAATCTGTAGATTGCACGTGTCGTACGAATGCGTACGTTGCATGACGCGCGACAAGCTATTACTTCACGCTACAGGTTGTGCTGCCACAAAATCATACGCCAACAAAGAAACCGGGTGCTTAGGCAGCCCGGTTTCTTTGTTGTGAAAACACTGATTATTTCCGTCAATTCTACGAACGCAGGGCTGACGGAGTTAATCAGTGTTTCCCTCAATATCGGCAGCGGGGATGCTAGGTTCGCTATAATGCACCAACAATGCCAACCGTAAGACAGAACATATCGTATTATGCTGAAGAGTACGCCGACCGCTATGGGGCTGGCACGTCACGTGTGCTGAAGCATCTCGCTATCGTAGTGCTTGCGGCTCTTTTGCTTGAGGTGTTCGTCTTTAATATGAACTACTTCATTTCCGCACAGTACAACACGATATCCTTACATGATCGCATTTCACTCGATACAGCAAGTGACGGAACCTTCAAGCTGACCGAAGCAGACAACGTTATGGAGTTCTCTGGTCTGAATACCGAGGTTCACAACGTTAAAGTCGATTTCTATGCGCCGCAGTCCGCTAAAGTGGTGAACTTAAAAATCCAGTTCACTGATGAAGCACACAAGACGTACTTCGATTCAACGGAGTATACGGTAGGCATTCCTATTGCGCAGGTTTCCACGAAATCGGACGAAAGTGAATACATTAACATCCAGGCAAGCGGGTTGGTTGATTCCTTACGCATCGAAGTGGTTGGCGAGGATGTGAGCTATCCTATCAAGGTGGAGGATGTGTCCATCAACGCACATTGTCCGTTCCGTTTCAACGTGCTGCGATTCTTCGCGGCCGCAGGTATATTGCTTTTAGCGGGGTTGTTCAGGCCTCGAGGCGCAATCTACCGTATCGGTATCGTTGAACATGCGCGGCTCTCGAAGGCGGTCATATCCGCAGTGGCGGCAGTGGAGATCGTGCTCGGCGCGGCGTTTTTGCTGTTTGGCTCGAACTTGGTTGGTGTGGCAACCTCGTCGTATAACTACGGGTCGTGGGATGGCGTAAGTATTGTTAACACGTTTGAGGTGGGGGGAGATAACGCGCAGCAGTACGCTGAGCTAGCGAAATCATTCGCTCATGGGAAGCTCTATCTCGAAGAAGAACCGCCACAGTGGCTGCAAGACATGGACGAGCCGTACGATCGCGGTGCACGTGCTGAATTGGAAAAGCAAACCGGCGAGCAGTACCTATTCGACGTTGCGTATTACGAGGGCAAGTACTACGTGTATTTCGGCGTGGTGCCGGTTTTACTGTTCTACTTGCCGTTCTACCTTCTGACAGGTGCGAACTTCCCTACGGCTATCGGCGTGTTGATAGCGTTCATCGCGTTCGTGTTGGGGTGCACAGCGCTGCTCGATCGGTTTGCGCGGTACCATTTCAAGCACGTGAGCTTAGGGTTGTATTTACTGCTTCAAATCCCGCTCGTTGCCTGTTGTGGGTTTTTATACCTGCTGAAGTTCCCTACGTTTTATTCGCTGCCCATCGCGGTGGGCTTGGCGTTTTCTGTGTGGGGTCTGTATTGCTGGATGCGCGGGCGTGCTCATGAGTGCCCAGGTGGGTGGTACTTTGCGGGCAGCTTGTGTATGGCGCTTGTCGCAGGATGTCGTCCGCAATTGCTTGTATTGTCGTTTTTGGCGTTTCCGCTGTTCTGGCGACGCTACATTACCAAAGGGCGGTTGTTCACGCGTCGCGGCTTCTTCGAGTTCATGTGTCTCATAGCGCCTTATTTTATCGTTGGCGTTGGCATCATGTGGTACAACTGGGCACGCTTCGGCTCGGTAACTGACTTCGGGGCGAATTACAACCTCACAGTAAACGACATGACGAAGCGCGGATGGAACATGGGTAGGTTCCTGCCGGCGGCGTTCGCGTATTTCCTGCAACCTCCCTGCGCAACGGGGGTGTTTCCCTTCTTGCAGCCAGTGGTGTTTGAAACCACGTACATGGGACAGACCATCAAGGAAGTAACATTTGGTGGTATCTTTGCGTGCTTGCCTATTCTGTGGGTATTGCTGTTCTCGCGCAGCATCCTGCGTATGCGCTTCGCACAGCGCGCCACACGCACCGTCGCTGGCGTCATCATAGCGCTTATTGTGGGCGGTGTGGTGGTGGCGCTCGCTGATGCCCAGATGGCAGGCATTCTGCAGCGCTATTACGCCGATTTCAGCTTCATGTTCCTTGCTGCTGCAGTGCTACTCGTCTTTGTTGCGAACGAGGGCATGAAACCGGGCTCGCAGTTGCATAATCAGCTGATGAAGGGCTTGTTGTTACTGGTGGCGTTGTCGGTTACCTACGTGATACTCATGTGCTTCGTTGCAGAAACGGGATGGTATTCAAGTGTGTATGCGTGGGCGTACCAAGATATTTTGGAAGCCATCATGTTCTGGACGTAGTGGCAAGCTATGGCAAGCTCGATCGAGTGCCAAGCCCGTTTCTCGAGCGTTTTCGGTCCCAAGACACAGCCCATTTACCGAGTCGAGCGATCGTTTTTCACGGTGTGCCCGCGCACGTTTCGCCTGCGCGTTACCATAGGTCGGCAACCCCTTTTGCAAAGGAGAGACAATGACGAGGGAATTTAAGTCGATGGATGGAAACAACGCAGCAGCGTATGTTTCCTACGCCTTTACGGAAGTGGCGGGAATCTATCCCATCACGCCTTCGAGCCCTATGGCTGACTACGTTGACCAGTGGTCGGCGCAGGGAAAAAAGAACATCTTCGGCACCACCGTGAAGGTGTGCGAGATGCAATCTGAGGGCGGCGCTGCGGGTGCTGTGCACGGATCACTTGCCGCTGGCGCGCTGACCACCACGTATACGGCATCTCAGGGTCTGCTGCTCATGATTCCGAACATGTACAAGATCGCGGCCGAGCAGCTGCCGAGCGTCTTCCATGTGAGCGCCCGCACCGTTGCCACGCACGCGCTGAACATCTTCGGCGATCATTCCGATGTCATGGCGTGTCGTCAGACCGGTTTTGCGATGCTCGCCGAAAGCAACGTACAGGAGGTCATGGACCTCGCTGCCGTCGCGCACCTGTCGGCCATCAAGGGCCGGGTGCCGTTCATCAACTTCTTCGATGGTTTCCGCACTTCTCATGAGATTCAGAAGATCTCCGTGTGGGATTACGACGATCTTGCAGATATGTGCGATATGGACGCCGTCGCCGCATTCCGCAAGCATTCGCTGAACCCCGAACGTCCTGCCATGCGTGGTAGCCATGAGAACGACGACATCTTCTTCCAGCATCGTGAGGCGTGCAACAGCGCCTACGATCAGCTGCCCGCCGTGGTGGAAGCGTGCATGGCTCAGGTGAACGCAAAGATCGGTACGAACTATCAGCTGTTCAACTACTATGGTGCTGAAGATGCCGACCGCGTGATCGTTGCTATGGGCTCGTTCTGCGATGTTGCCGAAGAGGTAATCGACTACCTGAACGCTCATGGCGAAAAGGTGGGCTTGGTGAAGGTTCGCCTGTACCGCCCGTTTGTCACCGAGAAGTTCGTGGCTGCGCTGCCGTCTACGGTGAAGAAAATTGCCGTCATGGACCGCACCAAAGAGCCTGGCTCCATTGGCGAGCCGCTGTACATGGACGTTGTGAGCGCACTTGCCGAGCATGGTGTGACTGGCATTACCGTGTGCGGTGGCCGTTATGGTCTTGGTTCCAAAGATACCCCGCCGTCGAGCGTATTTGCTATCTACACAGAGCTTGCGAAGGATGCGCCGCGCCGCGAGTTCACCGTGGGTATCGTCGACGATGTGACCAATTTATCGCTGCCTGAAGATCGCAACTGCCCGAACACGGCTGCGGAAGGCACCATCGAGTGCATGTTCTGGGGCCTTGGCGGTGACGGTACGGTTGGTGCAAACAAGAACTCCATCAAGATCATCGGCGACCACACCGATAAATACGTGCAGGCTTATTTCCAGTACGACTCGAAGAAGACCGGCGGCGTGACCATCAGTCACCTGCGCTTCGGTGGATCTCCCATCCGCAGCCCGTATTACGTGAATAAAGCCGACTTTGTTGCCTGTCACAACCCGTCGTATCTGATGCGTGGCATTAAAATCGTGAAGGACGTGAAGCCTGGCGGCATCTTCCTTGTTAATTGCCAGTGGACGCCTGAAGAGCTCGACACGCATCTTGATGCCGAAACGAAGCGCTACATCGCTCAAAACAACGTGCAGCTCTACATCATCGACGCTATTGACCTGGCTATCGAGATCGGCATGGGTAAGCGCACTAACACGATTCTGCAGTCGGCATTCTTCGCGTTGACGGGTGTTATGCCGCAGAAAGATGCCATCCAGTACATGAAAGACGCTGCCACGAAGTCTTACCTGAAGAAGGGCCAGGACATCGTGGACATGAATCACAAGGCTATCGACGCTGGCGCCACTGCGTATCGCAAGGTGGAAGTTCCCGCCGAATGGGCCAACGCAACCGACGATCGCAAGCAGGCCGAACTTGAGGGACGTCCCGAGCTGACGCAGATGGTGTCGGGTATCATGCAGCCAGTTGGCTTGATGGCGGGCAATTCCCTGCCGGTTTCCGCGTTCGCTCATCACATTGATGGTCAATTCGAACAAGGTGCCGCTGCCTTCGAGAAGCGCGGCGTTGCCGTGAACGTTCCGCTGTGGGACGAGCAGAAGTGCATCCAGTGCAACAGCTGTTCGTTCGTATGTCCGCACGCCACCATCCGTCCCTATGTGCTTACCGCCGAAGAGGTGGCTGCGGCTCCGCAGGCTATGGTGGTTATTCCCGGCAAGGGAGGCAAAGCGAAGGGTTACGAGTATACGCTGGCTATTTCTCCGCTCGACTGCATGGGTTGCGGTGTGTGCATTGGCGCGTGCCCCATGGGCGCGCTATCCATGGTTCCGCAGGAAAGCGAGATGGATCAGCAAGAGGTGTTCGACTATTGCGTTGCCCACGTAAGCGAGAAGTCCGAAGTGTTCAGCCCCACCGTGAAGGGCAGTCAGTTTAAGCAGCCGTTGCTCGAGTTTTCCGGAGCGTGCGCTGGTTGCGCCGAAACGTCGTACGCGCGTCTGGTTACGCAGCTGTTCGGCGAGCGTATGTACATTGCCAACGCCACGGGCTGCTCGTCAATCTGGGGTGGTCCTGCTGCCACGTCGCCGTACACGGTGAACAAGGAAGGACACGGCCCTGCGTGGAGCAACTCGCTGTTTGAGGATAACGCCGAGCACGGTTTGGGTATGCTGCTTGGCCACGAAGCGGTGCGTAATCGCCTGATTGGCAAGCTGGAAAGCATGGCGGCCAACGAAAAAACCCCTGCTGACACCCGCTCACTCATTGAGGCGTATCTGTCAACGACAGCCGACGGCAATGCGAACGCCGCGGCGGCTCGTGCGCTTGTTCCGGCACTCGAAGATGCCGCTTCGAGCGGTTGCCCGGTGGCAGCCGAAGTGCTGGCCGACAAGGAATACCTGACCAAGAAGTCCATCTGGATCTTCGGTGGCGACGGTTGGGCATATGACATCGGCTACGGCGGCCTCGATCACGTACTAGCGTCGGGTGAGGACGTGAACGTGTTCGTGTTTGACACCGAGGTATACTCCAACACCGGTGGCCAGGCATCTAAGGCTTCCAATATCGGCCAGGTTGCGCAGTTTGCCGCAGCTGGCAAGGAAGTCAAGAAGAAGAGCCTTGCCGAAATCGCCATGGCGTACGGTTATGTGTACGTGGCACAGGTTGCCATGGGCGCAAACGAGCAGCAAACGGTGAAGGCTATCGCCGAAGCCGAGGCATATTCGGGTCCGTCGCTGATCATCGGCTACTCTCCCTGTGAGATGCACTCCATCAAGGGCGGCATGATGAACTGCCAGCAGGAGATGAAGAAGGCTGTGGAATGCGGTTACTGGAACCTGTTCCGCTTCAACCCCAATGGTGCGCCGGGCAAGAAGTTCGTTCTCGATTCGAAGGAGCCTGCGGGCGGTTACCGTGACTTCCTTATGAACGAGGCGCGCTATAGCCGCTTAACACGCGAGTTCCCCGACCGCGCACAAGAGCTGTTCGAGCGCAACGAGAAAGCTGCCATCGATCGTTACGATCACTTGGTGAAGCTGAAGGAGATGTACGCCGAAGCGTAAGCGCTCGTAGAGAGCAGCATCAGCGTGCTTGGTTTCGCTGTAACAAAAGCCTCCCTTGAGTATGAGTAAGGGAGGCTTCTTTTTTGTGTCGGCGCTCGACGCGGTACACATACACAAACCCCCTCTTCCTCAGTGCTTTCATACGGATTCATGAGTGTGTAAAGCCCATTTACCGAGCGGGGGCGTCCGTGTGTACCCGATGGCCGTACGCTCACTCACTTCACTGCTATCATCAATTCTTTCATGACGATGCGAACGCGCACCGCGATGCTTCGATGCATTGCTGTTTGGTGTGCCTGAGCAGGTGAAGACGAGAACATGCCGCAGAGGAAAGAGAGGAGAGCCATGTCCCAGTTGACTGAGATCCGCTGGCATGCGCGTGCGGGACAGGGCGCCGTTACGGCGGCGAAGCTTGTAGCCGACACTGCGCTCATGCAGGGCGCTTATATTCAGGCGATGCCCGAGTATGGACCGGAGCGCAACGGCGCCCCGCTGAAGGCATACACGCGAGTGTGCAGTGAACCTATCGAGGTTCACAATACCATTACGAATCCGGCCATCGTTATCGTGCTCGATGAGACGCTGCTCGACACCGTCGATGTGACTGAAGGTCTCCTACCGGGCGGTACCGTCATTCTTAATTCCGAAATGTCGCTTGCCTGTGCGCGCGAGCGCTTAGGTGTTGCCAACGACGTTACCGTCGCGGTGGTTGACGCATCGAAGATTGCTCTGGAAACCATCGGGCGCAACGTTCCCAACACACCCATTGTTGGCGCACTTTCCAAGGTGACGGGCTTGGTTCCCGTTGATGCGGTGAAGCAGCGTTTGACCATCATGTTTGGCAAAAAATTCTCACAGGAGATGATTGACGCTAACCTGGCAAGCGTCGATCGCGCGTACAAGGAGGTGGAGCTCGCATGAAGCTGATCACGCCCAACATCGAGGACTTCAACAGCTGGACGGTTGATCAGATGCCCACTGGCTTTGTCATGCCCGGCGGGTTGTCCGAGCACTACATCACGGGCGGGTGGCGCTCGATGCGTCCCGTGTGGAATGCCGAAGCATGCACGAACTGCATGCTCTGTTGGATATCGTGCCCCGACTCATCCATCATCGTCCAGGATGGAAAGATGGTCGGCATCGACTACGATCACTGCAAGGGATGCGGCGTATGCGTGCACGAATGCCGCTTCGGATGCTTGGAACTCATTCGTGAGGATCAAGCCGACGCTGCGAAGGAGGCGTAAAGCTACTATGAGCACCGAGATCAAAGCCTTTTCCGCAACGGGAAATCAGATGGTGGCCGAGGCGATGCGCCAGGCTGAGCCCGACGTCATGGCCGCGTACCCCATCACGCCTCAAACTACGATTGTCGAAAGCTTCGCGAAGTTCGTGGCAGACGGCCGCGTGCATACCGAATATGTAACGGTGGAGTCCGAGCATTCGGCGCTGTCCGCCTGTGTAGGAGCATCTGCCGCCGGCGCGCGTGTGGCCACAGCCACGGCATCGCAGGGTTTGGCGCTCATGTGGGAGGAACTGCACATCACTGCCGGTATGCGTCTGCCCATCGTCATGGCAAACGCCAACCGCGCGCTCGCAGCTCCTATCAACATCCACTGCGACCACTCCGACATCATGGGTGCGCGCGACACCGGTTGGATCATCATGTTTGCCGAAACCGCGCAGGAAGCCTATGACAACACGGTGGTATCGTTCAAGGTTGCCGAAGATGCACGTGTGCAGCTTCCTGTGCTTACCACACTTGACGGTTTCACCACCAGTCACGCCATGGAGCGCTGCGAAATGGAAGATGATGACACAGTTCGTGCATTCGTGGGCGACTACGTTGCAGCACATCCACTGCTCGACACCGACAATCCGGTGGGGTGCGGTTCGTATGCGCTCGGCGATTGCTACATGAAGACGCATCTGGCGTGTCGTCGTGCGAATACCGGGGCGCTTTCCGTCATTGAAGAGCACGGCAAGGCATGGGAAGCCATCTGTGGCCGACCATTTAACGTGGTTGATACATGGGGAACCGAAGACGCCGACTACGTGGTGGTCGTGCTGGGTTCGGCGGCCGGCAACGCGCGCCATATTGCGCGCGAGCTGCGCGCACAGGGAAGGCGCGTGGGTGTCGTTCGTCCGAAGGTGTTCCGCCCGTTCCCGGCTGCTGCGGTTGCTGCGGCGTGCAAGACAGCAAAGGCGGTGGCTGTTATGGATCGTTCCGACTCCATCGGTGCTGCGCATGGACCGTTAGGTGCCGAGGTTATATCCGCCCTGCATGAGGCGGGTCTTACCATGCCAGTTAAAAACTACATCTTCGGCTTAGGTGGGCAGGATCTCACCAATGAGCTGATGACCAGCATATTCGATACGCTCGAGGACGTGGCTGCGGGCACGGCATCGCCGGCACTCAGCTACCTCGGGTTCGAGGAATAGAAGAGGAGGGTAGCATCTATGGCAAACATCAAAGAGCTTTCCCGCCGTCCCGAGTGTCTGGCTGCCGGTCATCGCCTGTGCGGTGGCTGCGGTGCTTCCATCTGCGTCCGTCAAGTGCTGATGGGCGTGCCCGACGACGTTTATCCTATCGTGGGCAGTGCAACCGGCTGCTTAGAGGTGTCCACCACTATTGCGCCGTATAACTCGTGGAAGGTTCCCTTCATCCATAACGCATTCGAGAATGCGGCAGCAACCATGTCCGGCGTTGAAGCTGCGTTTAAGGGTTTGCGTCGCGCGGGCAAAATACCCGCCGACAAGAAGATGAAGTTCATCGCATTCGGCGGCGATGGTGGCACGTACGATATCGGCTTGCAGTCGCTCTCCGGCGCCATGGAGCGCGGCCACGACATCGTGTACGTGTGCTACGACAATGGCGCTTACATGAACACGGGCATTCAGCGCTCATCGGCAACGCCAAAGGGTGCGTGGGCTACTACGTCGGAAGTTGGCGTGGCTCAGCAGGGCAAACCGCAGGTTCGTAAAGACCTCGCTTCCATCATTGCGGCGCATGGTGTGCCCTATGTTGCCCAGTCGACGGTTGGTCACTGGAAAGATCTTGTGGCTAAGGCTGAAAAAGCTATTGCCGTCGATGGTCCGGCATTCATCAACGTTATGGCGCCCTGCCCGCGTGGTTGGCGTATCGGCAGCGATGAGACCCTCGACATCTGCCGTCTGGCGGTCAACACCAAGTTCTGGCCGTTGTTCGAGGTGGAAAACGGCGTATGGAAGCTCACGCCCGTGAAGGAGAAGAACCTGCGTCCGCTCGAGGACTTCCTTCGTCCTCAGGGTCGTTTCAAGCACTTGTTCCGTTCGGGAAATGAGGCGCTTCTCGACGAGATGAAGGCCGATGTTGCGGCGTACTGGGCTTATCTCGAAGGCCGCGTTGAGGGATCGAAGGGTCTCTAGACGGTATCTACTTTGCATATTCGAAAACGGCTGCCTGCGGTACAATGCAGACAGCCGTTTTTCACATTAACGTTCATGTAACGATAGGAGATCACATGGCTGACGAGCAAGGGGGCATCGAAAGCGCACCGCCTTTGACCGCGTACGAAATCGCGCGCGCAAAGAAGGAGGCGGAACTTAAACGGGCTCAAAAGCAAAAGAGGAAGCTTATCATTTACTCCACGTTGGCGTGCATCGCCGTCATCGTCGGCTTGGCGGTTGTTTTAGGGTATTCGTACTCGTAGGAACCGATAAACCTGTCGGCTCAAGGTCCGACACAGCACTACTCAAGGCTGCTTGGTGTCGGCTCATGCTAAACGCCCAGCAGCTTTTCTGCGTATGCGAGCTTCACGCAGCAGCAGAACACGTCCATAGCCTCTTTCAGCTCGTCAAGGGGCGGCAGCGACGGGGCGATGCGAATGTTCGAGTCGGCGGGATCGTTGCCATACGGCCAAGTTGCTCCGGCTCCGGTTAGGCACACGCCTGCCTGTCGCGCAAGCTCCACCGTGCGTTTTGCGCAACCGTGTGGTGCATTAAACGAAATGAAATAGCCGCCGCGGGGACGCTCCCAGAAGCACTCACCAATGCTTTCAAGCTCGCGATCAAGCGCTTGCAGCACTAACTCGAATTTTGGCCGCATGATAGCTGCGTGCTTACTCATGTGCAGCGCAATTCCAGAAGCATCGCGCAAGAAGCGCACATGTCGTAGCTGATTGAGCTTATCGTGGCCGATCATTTGCACACTTATGTGCTGCTTGATATCGGCGATATTTGCGGGGCTTGCTGCCATCGCCGCAACCCCTGCTCCAGGAAACGTCACCTTCGACGTCGATGCGAACTTGAAGGCACGGTCGGCATGTCCTGCCTCTTTACAAGCGCGGCCGATGTCGAGCAGATGATCCTGCTCGTTTGCTTCGTCGTAAAGATGATGCACGCAGTACGCATTGTCCCAGAAGATGCGGAAGTCATCGGCGGCGCATTCCATGAAGGCCAACCGGCGCACCGTATCGTCGGAATAGGTAATGCCGCTTGGGTTCGAATACTTCGGCACGCACCACATTCCCTTTACGCGTTCGTCGCTTGCTGCGATGCGTTCTACCTCGTCCATATCTGGCCCGGTTGCGGTCAGACGAACTGGTATCATCTGTGCGCCGAACGCTTCGGTGATAGCGAAATGACGGTCGTATCCAGGAACGGGACAGATCCATTTCACAACGTCATAGTCGTTCCAAGGGCGTGATCCGCAGGTGCCAAACTGAAAGCAGCGTGCCATGGTGTCATACATAATAGTAAGGCTTGCGTTGCCGAATACGATAACGTTGTCCGCATTGTCATCAAGCATTGTGGCCATGAGTCGTTTAGCTTCAGGCAGACCATCGAGCACACCATAGTTGCGACAGTCGGTGCCATCTTCGGCAATGGCACGTACATCAGCACGCAGTTCGTCAAGCATTGGCATGCTTAGGTCGAGTTGCGCTGCGGAGGGCTTTCCGCGTGCCATATTCAGCGAAAGCCCCTTTGCTTGGAACGTCGCATGTTCGGCGCGTAAGCGGGTGAGTTCTTCTTCGAGTTGCTGAGTCGACATCGTGGCATAGGCGGTCATGGTGAGAAGCCTCTTTCGAGATAGCTTTTGCTTTGTCATTGTTGTGGGAGCCATTACGTCGCAAAGCTCACGTATTCCCGGTGAAGGTTTCAGGCAAGCTGTGCTTTGTAGATGCTGGCATGCACGCATTCTAGTATAGTTGCTTCGAGGTAGACGACGTGAGAAAGTAGTTCGATTTTCGGCGTATTGCAGGCGCTGAAAGCGAGTTTCCGCAGGTACTTTCGAAAAAGGATCAGCGGAGTGCCCGCACTTGTCATTGGTCCGGCGCTCGCTCTGGTGTGGGAATGATGGAGACACTCCCGGGGGCGTGTTGATAGTTGACAGCTCGGAAAACCGAGTGTATTATTCTCCTGCTCGCGCGTTCGGAGGTGTGAAAGTGCGAGTGGCAGCTTGAAAAGTACACATGAATTGAGCGACGAACAGGGGCGTGTGCCCGAGTGGTTAAAGGGGACGGGCTGTAAACCCGTTAGCTATGCTTACCTAGGTTCGAATCCTAGCGCGCCCACCATCTTGCCTGTGTAGCTCAGTCGGTAGAGCACTTCGTTGGTAACGAAGAGGTCACCGGTTCAAGTCCGGTCGCAGGCTCCATCACGGCGGTGTAGCTCAGTTGGTCAGAGCACACGGTTCATACCCGTGGCGTCACTGGTTCAAATCCAGTCACCGCTACCATTGTATATTCCGCGTCCGCATTGTCGGACGCGTCGTTTTATTCAGGTTTCGTTTTCGCATAAAGCGAATTCAAAAAGGAGGATGACTCATGGCTAAAGAGAAGTTTGAGCGCTCCAAGCCGCATGTTAACATCGGCACCATCGGTCACGTTGACCATGGCAAGACGACCCTGACTGCCGCTATTTCCAAGACTCTGTCTGAGAACGACGGCTCTCACGGCACCGCTCATGCTGACTTCACCGCCTTCGATCAGATCGACAAGGCTCCCGAAGAGCGCGAGCGTGGCATCACCATCTCCATCGCTCACATCGAGTACGAGACGGATCAGCGTCACTACGCTCACGTTGACTGCCCCGGCCATGCTGACTACGTCAAGAACATGATCACCGGTGCTGCTCAGATGGACGGCGCTATTCTGGTTATCGCCGCTACCGACGGCCCCATGGCTCAGACCCGCGAGCACATCCTGCTCGCCCGTCAGGTCGGCGTTCCCTACATCGTCGTGTTCCTGAACAAGTGTGACATGGTTGATGACGAGGAACTCATCGAGCTCGTTGAGATGGAAGTTACCGAACTGCTTGATTCCTACGGCTTCGAGGATTGCCCGATCGTCCGCGGTTCCGCTCTGAAGGCTCTGGAGGGCGACAAGGATTGGCAGGAGAAGATCTGGGAGCTCATGGACCTCGTTGACGAGCACATCCCGACCCCGGAGCGTGACGTTGACAAGCCGTTCCTGATGGCCGTTGAGGACACCATGACCATTACCGGCCGTGGTACCGTTGCTACCGGTCGTGTCGAGCGTGGCGTTCTGCATGTGAACGACCCGCTGGAGATGGTTGGTATCAAGGAGACTTCCAGCACCGTCTGCACCGGCATCGAGATGTTCCGCAAGCTGCTCGACGAGGCTCAGGCCGGCGACAACATCGGCTGCCTGCTGCGTGGCGTTAAGCGCGAAGACATCGTTCGTGGCCAGGTTCTCTGCAAGCCCGGCAGCGTAACCCCGCACACCGAGTTTGAGGGCCAGGTTTACATCCTGACCAAGGAAGAGGGCGGCCGTCACACCCCGTTCTTCGATGGCTATCGTCCGCAGTTCTATTTCCGCACCACCGACGTTACCGGCGTTGCGCATCTGCCCGAGGGCACCGAGATGGTTATGCCTGGCGACAATGTTACGCTGCGTGGCGAGCTGATTCACCCGATCGCTATGGAAGAGGGCCTGAAGTTCGCTATCCGCGAAGGTGGCCGCACCGTTGGTTCGGGTCGCGTTACCAAGATCCTCAAGTAGTAATTCTCAAAGATACGTCGATGCAGAGCCCGTTGAAAAGACGGGCTCTGCATTCTTCGAGTTCATGTGTAGACATTCAAGCTTGTTTGGAATACAGTAAAAGGAGAGTTCATGCGTACATTGGTCACTTTGGCATGCACAGAGTGCAAGCGCCGTAACTATACGACCAAGAAGAACAAGCAGAATAATCCTGACCGTATCGAGTTCAAGAAATACTGCAAGTGGTGTGGTCATCATACCCTGCATAAGGAAACCCGATAGCAGATCAGTGATTTTAGCGAGCATAGGCCAGTAGCTCCAATTGGTAGAGCGGCGGTCTCCAAAACCGCATGTTGGGGGTTCGAGTCCCTCCTGGCCTGCCAGCTCGACTGCATGAGCAGCTTGCATTCAGGTTGCTTGGAAGGAGCAGCTTGGAGTCAGGCTGCTTGTTTGGCGTTTAGAAGGAAATCAATTTCCGCTTAAGGACACAGATGGCTAAGAAATCAAAGACACAGCGAGCAAAAGCTTCTGCGGCGCGCGCCAAGCGAAAGGCGGAGGCGAAGCGTGCCGAGGAGTTGGGCCTGGAGGTAAAGCAGGAAGAACCTGCTGCTAAACCGGAGGCCCCTAAGAAAGGCTTGTTCAAGAAGTCCGAGACCGCCGGATCGTCCTCGAACAGCGGCAAGCAGGCGGATGCCAATAAAGTTGTCAAGAAGGAGAAGAAGCCCGGTCGCATTCGGACGTTCTTCAAGGGTGTGCGTTCCGAGATGCGCAGGGTTACATGGCCCACGCGTCAGGACGTTCTTCGTTGGAGTGGCGTCGTTGTGGCTGCGTTGGTTTTCTTTGGTGTATTCGTCGCCGTGCTGGACAACGTTATCGTTACGCCGTTGCTGGTTGCGATATCCAGCTTGTCCGGGCTTGTTGCGTAAGGAGCAAGGTACATGGCGAAGAAATGGTATGTTCTGCATACGTACTCTGGTTACGAGAACAAAGTGAAAGCGAGCCTTCAGACCCGTGTTGAGACAATGGGGCTGGAAGACAACGTTTTCGCTATTGAGATACCCACGGAAACGGTTACCGAGATCAAAGACGGCGGTCGTCGTGTGGAGAGCGAAAAGAAAGTGTTTCCCGGCTACGTGCTCGTTCGTATGGAGCTCGATGATCGCAGTTGGGCAGCCGTTCGCAACACTCCAGGCGTTACGGGCTTCGTAGGGGCCGACAACAAACCCGCTCCGCTTACGCGTGCCGAGTACAACAAGATTATGAAGCGTACAAGCCCCGAAACTCCGAAGAAAACATCTTCGAGTTTGGAAGTTGGCCAGTCCGTGAAGGTTGTGTCTGGCCCGCTCGCCGAGTTCGATGGCATTGTTTCAGAGGTTGCTCCCGAGGCTGGCAAGGTGAAGGTTATGGTCTCCATCTTTGGTCGCGAGACACCGGTGGAGCTTTCCTTCGATCAGGTGGCGAAAATATAACTGGTAAGCAAACAAGCTGCTGCGCATGCCCGAGTGGACCGGGGCTTCTCATGTAAGGCGCTTAGTTGATAGCAAAACGAAACGAATGTTGTTCAGCTGAAAGGAACGTTCACAATGGCTGAAAAGAAGAAAACCGGCTTTGTTAAGCTGCAGATTCCGGCAGGCGCTGCAAATCCTGCCCCTCCGGTCGGTCCGGCGCTGGGTGCTCAGGGTGTTAACATCATGCAGTTCTGCCAGGCGTTCAACGCCCAGACGCAGGATCAGTCCGGTACCATCATCCCTGTTGAGATTACCGTTTACGAAGACAAGAGCTTCACGTTTGTCTGCAAAACCCCGCCTGCTGCGGTGCTCATTAAGGAGAAGCTGGGCATTAAGAGTGGTTCGGGCATTCCTCAAATCAAGGTTGCTGGTACGTTGACCGAAGATCAGCTTCGCGAGATTGCCGAGATCAAACTGCCCGATCTGAATGCCAACGATATCGATGCTGCCATGAATATCATTGCAGGCACCGCTCGTAGCATGGGTGTACGCATTGAGGGTCGTCCCATGAAGAAGAAGTATGTACCTTCCCGTAAGGTTGCGGCCATTCTCAGGGGTGAAGCGTAAGCTATAAGCAATGCACTGCTGCATACGCATAGAGCAGTGTATGAAGTTAGGTCGATGGTACACAGGTGCCATTACCATAGATAAGTGGAAGGGCGCTTAAGGCGCTCGCCATTACCACGAAAGGAAGCAAGTATGAAGTTATCCAAGAATTATCGCGCCGCGCAGGAGAAGATCACTGAGTCGGCGTACGCGCCGATCGATGCCATGGCGCTGCTGAAGGAGATCGCGACTGCAAAGTTCGACGAGACGGTTGAAGTCCACTTCCGTCTTGGCATCGATACTCGTCAGGCCGATCAGCAGCTCCGTGGTACGGTGAGCCTGCCCAACGGCTCTGGTAAGACGGTTCGCGTGGCGGTGTTCGCTGAGGGCGAAGCTGCTCGCGCTGCTGAAGAGGCTGGTGCCGACATTGTTGGTACCGACGAGTTGGTCGCTCAGATTCAGGCTGGCGAATTTAACTTCGACGCTGCTGTCGCCACACCCGATCAGATGGGTAAGGTTGGTCGCTTGGGTAAGATTCTCGGCCCCCGTGGCCTGATGCCGAATCCGAAGCTCGGTACCGTGACTACCGACGTAGCCAAGGCTATCAAGGAGCTCAAGGGTGGTCGTGTGGAGTACCGTGCCGACCGCTACGGCAATGCTCACGTTATCCTGGGTAAGGTTTCCTTCACTCCCGAGCAGCTCGCCCAGAACTACGGTGCTGTGTACGACGAAATCCTTCGCATGAAACCCGCTGCAGCCAAGGGCCGTTACGTGAAGTCTATCACCGTTGCGTCCACTATGAGCCCCGGTGTGCCGGTTGACTCGTCTGTGACGCGTGCTTACACGGAGAAGGCTGCCGAGTAAGCAGCAAACCAAAACACATTCGTTTTTGGGCCCCGCATGCCGGGGCCTTTTTGCTGTTCAGAATGCGCCACTGGCGCATTCTGCCCTCTCGGGGTCCGATCCATGTCAGGTTACCAAAAAAGGCCGCTGACCTGGGCCAACGACCTTTCCAAATATTGGTGGAGCATAGGGGGATCGACACGTATTCGCTTCGCGAATCCGTGAATTCCTCAAGCCTTCGGCTTTCGGACCAAAATGCGCCACTGGCGCATTCTGCCCTCTCGGGGTTCGATCCGTGTCAGGTTACCAAAAAAGGCCGCTGACCTGGGCCAACGACCTTTCTAAATATTGGTGGAGCATAGGGGGATCGACACGTATTCGCTTCGCGAATCCGTGAATTCCTCAAGCCTTCGGCTTTCGGACCAAAATGCGCCACTGGCGCATTTTGCCCTCTCGGGGTTCGATCCATGTTAGGTTACCAAAAAAGGCCGCTGACCTGGGCCAACGACCTTTCTAAATATTGGTGGAGCATAGGGGGATCGAACCCCTGACCTCGGCATTGCGAACGCCGCGCTCTCCCAGCTGAGCTAATGCCCCGAAATTTCGCCATGCGCAAACCGTGCGATTCCGTCCGTTGCTTGCGTCCTGGCTTATTCACGCAAGTTGACATTGTGGCAGTGCGAATGGGCTTTGTCAATCGTGGATGAGCGAAGTTGCAAAACTTCTTCTTTCTTTTTTTGTTCAAACAGTTCAGAATGAATATAGGGGATGATTTGCGATGTGCAATGTAGGAGGGGCCACGTATGAGAGACGTCATTAAACTTGCAGGTGCGATTACGGCAATGCTGGTCTTGCTGATGTTGTGCGGATGCGCGACGCTACATGACGGCGATACGTTTGTGGGTTCGTGGGAGCTCGTTGAAACGTCGGGCGACGAAAGTGCCTTATCGCCCGATTACGTGAGAGAGATGCGAGATCTTGGGATGATCATCCAGCTTACGCTTGAAGAAGATGGCACGTTAATTATCGATCAGTACGGTGAGATATCAACAGGAACATGGCAAGCTACATCAACCGATGAGGGGTTGGCCACACTCGACAACAACGTGGCATTGATGCGCCTTGATGGTGATCGGTTGATCATGGGAGACGAAGCGTCGTCGATGACGTTTAAACGCCAGGGAAACACTGATTAAGGTTGTCTTGTCCTGCGTTTGCAGGGTGGATGGCTGGGAGCCAAAGACCAAATGTGCGTGTGTACGTGCGTAAATGAGATTTGAGATCTCCAGGCACCGCACTACAAATGTAGGGCTGGCGGAAGTAATCAGTGTTTCTCTGGGCCAGTTAGCACATCTGTATTGCGCGCAGCTAAAGAGTGTCTTCGAAAACTGCGTCAATTGGAAAATCCCCCAAAACGGGTGAATACTGAACTGATTATTTTGCGCTATTATGCACGGGCATTAAAGTTTGCGCTACACTTCTGCGGGTAAACGCGCATGGAAGGTATGCGCCTGATGAAAACCTGAAAGGAGGTTGAAGAGGAATGAGTGAAGAGGTAACCAAAGCGGAAGCCGCCGCCGAGGCAACCGTAGTCGAGGACTCTCCAACCAAGGAGGCTGCGCCAAAGAAGGGAAAGAAGAAACTCCCCATCATCCTTGGCGTAGTTGCGGTTGTCGTGATTGCAGCCGGTGCCGGCTTCTGGGTTTGGCATGAGCAGCCGAGCTTCTGCAACGCCATTTGCCACACGCCGATGGATCCTTATCTGCCGACCTATGAGGCAGAGGTTGGTGCTGCGGCCACCGACAAGTGGGGCAATGAAGTTGCGAACTCCAGCTCGATGCTCGCGTGCGTGCATCGCGATTGGGGCGAGAAGATGAACGACGAGATCACCTGCATGGGCTGCCATGTTCCGACGCTGAGCGAACAGATCGGCGAGGGCATGAAGTGGGTATCTGGTAGCTACGAAGTGGTTGACAACTCCGCGTTCGGTGTGGTTCTTCCCGAGAAGAGCCTGGAGGATCTGGTTGCGGCTCGTGGGTTGACGCCCGACGAGTTCTGCCTGAACGAGGGCTGCCATAACCTGACGCGCGACCAACTTGCGTCTGCTACCGACGACATGAAGCGCAATCCGCATTCTGCGCAGCATGGTGAGGTTGCGTGCAGCGAGTGCCACAAGGCTCATCGTGCATCCGTTCTGCAATGCTCGCAGTGCCATAGCGATGCCGAGATTCCCGAAGGCTGGCTGAGCGCCTCTGACGCCAAGGCACTGGCGAACACCGCCGCCTAAGCGTCGCAACGTCCGACGGTAGATCGGGCAAACAAGCAAGAGAGAGGGCTTGTCGTGAGCACGTGTGCTCACGACAAGCCCTTTTCTGTCTCATGATCAAGAATCGCAGCGCACGTACGGGCAAAGCGCACAAGACGTGTCCTGAGTATGAAACGTCAGGCAAGACATGCCCTCATGGTGAATTTTTAGTTTCACGGGCGGTGCGATTCGGGCTCATGGGAAGTGCGGGAAAATTATTCGGTTATAACGCATGCATGAGCGCTGCATGAATACGGTGCGATAAAAAGGGAGACACATGAACAAGAAGATGAAGCGGCGCATGGTGGTCGTCACTGGTGTGATTGTCATTGTTTTGATTATCGTGCTCGCGGTGGTTGGCGGATCGAGTTCGGCGAAATCGGTAACGGTTGCTGACGTGGTAAACGGAGCGTATCAGGATCAGAAGGTGCAGGTTACCGGCACGGTTGTCGACAATTCCTTCGAAACAAAGGATGGCGTGCTCACATTTAGAATTTATGATCCCGAGGGCGATCCTTCCCAAGAGCTTGATGTTCGCTTCGATGGAGGTGTGTCGGCGACGTTCGGCAACGGTGTTGTTGCTATTTGTACGGGCAAGATGGATTCCGATGGTGTGTTGTCGTGTACCGAGCTGGTGACGAAGTGTCCGTCGAAATACGAGAACGCCACTGATGCTTTGACGGTTGAGCAGCTGCTCGATTACGGCGATAGCGTCATTGGCAAACCGGTGAAAGTTGCCGGTGTTGCGAAATCGGTGGCGGCGGTCGGAGAGGGCGATCGCATTGTTCTCACGTCGGAAGACGGTTCGGTCGAGCTTGGCGTTGCCTACGACGGAGCTATCCCCGATGGCGTTTCCGAAGGCGCTGCACTGGTAGTTACCGGTTCGCTTGGTGAGGACGGCACGTTTGCGGCAACTGATGTGGCACTGAAGGCGTAAAGCCCGGTTGCCACTGAAAGGGATGATGAAGGTATGTCAATAGTTGGTTTGCTCGGTTTGCTTGTTGCATTCGCGGGCATTGGTGTGACGGTGGTGTGCCTGATCGCCGGTTCTCTTCTGCAGAAAAAGCGAACGGGCGGCACCGGCGAAACGCTCACCTGGGCGGGGCATCTGGGCGTGCTTATCACGTTCATCGCGCTTACGGTGTGTTGTGGTGTGTTGGTGTACTGCTTTATGGTGGGCGATTACTCGATTGAGTACGTACTCATGCAGCACAGCGACTCTTCGAGCAGTATTGCTTGGCTCTACAAGCTCTCGGGGCTTTGGGCGGGCCGCGAAGGGTCACTCTTGTTCTGGGCGTGGCTTATTGCAGCATTTGGTGCGCTTATGGCTGCCCGAAACATGAAAGGTTTGGCGAAGCTCGACAGTATGGCGCTGCTCGTGCTGACCATCGTGCTTGCGGCGTTTGTGGGTGTGTTGTTGTTCTCGGAAAGCAATATGCCTTTCACAGTGACGCCTGAGAATCTGTACGGTGCGGACGGTACGCTGACTGCTGCAGCGTCAATGTACGGCATGAATGCGCTGCTCGAGCACTGGGCCATGGCGATTCATCCGCCCACGCTGTTTGTGGGTTACGCTGGCCTGACGGTGCCGTTTGCATACGCCATTGCGGCGTTGATTGTGAACGACCCGTCGCGCGAATGGGTGATCCGTTCGCAGCGTTACACCCTGTTCTCGTGGCTGTTCTTAGGAATAGGCATTGGTTTAGGTGCTGTGTGGGCGTACGTGGTGCTCGGTTGGGGCGGTTACTGGGGCTGGGATCCGGTCGAGAACGCCAGCTTGTTGTCGTGGTTAGTGGGTGTGGCGCTCATCCATAGCTTCACGGTGTACCGTCAGCGTGGCGCATTCAAGCGTTGGAGTGTCATGTGTGCATGTCTGACGTTTGCGTTTGTGATCGTAGGTACGTTCATTTCTCGCTCCGGACTGGTGCAATCGGTACACGCATTCGAGGGTGATCCGGTGTCGTTGGCGCTGTTCGGCGCGCTGATTGTGGTGTCGGTGCTCGCTGGTGTTGTGGGTCTTGTTGTTCGCTGGAAGAGCTTTGGGCCATCGTCTGATGGCACTGACGATGTGGAAAACATGTTGTCCAAGGATGCCGCCTACTACTTCAACAACGTGATCATGGTGGTATTTGCGTTCTTGCTCGCGTATCTGACTATTTCGTCAGCGCTACCGTCGTTTCTGCCATTCGGTGGCCAGAGCGTTTCTGCGGGAACCTACAACGCCATCGCTCGTCCGCTCGGTGTGGTGTATTTGGGCATTCTTGCGGTGTGCCCGCTGTTGTCGTGGGGTAAGACCGATGGTGCACGCTTTTGGAAGCGTGCGAAAGTGCCGGGATTGTGCGCATTGGCGTTGTTTGTCGTGCTCATGGTGTATTTCGTCACGTACCTGTTCCCTGGCTACAACGACGTGATCGCCGCTGGGGGTGCCGAGGCGGCGGGATTGCAGGAAGAAGGCCCCTGGTGGTACTACAACGGGCTTGCTGTGGTTGGTTTTGCGGTTGCGAGCGTATTGTTTTTCAACTCGCTGTTCATGCTGGGGCGCGCGGTGCGCGGTTATGCGAAGGGTCACGGCTGCGGTACGCTTGCGGCACTTGGCGGCATGCTCACGCATCGTGCCTCCTCGTTTGGCGGTTTTGTTTCCCACTTTGGCATGGCAGTTATTCTAGTGGGGCTTATCGGCTCATCGATGTACGTAACGAACGTGGTAGGATACGTGCCCTACGATTCTAAAACTGACACCGTGGCCGAGGATTTCACTATCAAGGATTACACGCTCACGTACACGGGCAATAGTATCGAACAGCAGAAAAACGGTGATGACATCCTGTACACGCTGTATTACGACGTGTACAAAAATGGCGAGTTTGTTGGTTCGGTTGATCCGACGGTGCAGCTGGTTCAATCAACTCAGCAGCAAAAACTCATCGCAAGCGTTATATCGTTTCCGACCGAAGACTTGTTCGTGGTGTACCGCGGTGTGAACGAAGACGGCGACTTTGCTATGGATGTGCGCGTAAACCCGTTGATCTCTGTGGTGTGGGTAGGGTTTGTCTTGCTGATGGTAGGCGTGGTAATAGCCACGTGCGGCGGGCGCGGCGCGAAACGGGGATCGTGCGCCGAAAGGGAAGATGTGCTGCTCGCCGCCGAGACGGAAGGCACTGGCTTGGCCGATGTGGCTCCTGAAGCCGCAAACGACGACCATGACTCCGCCAAGGCCACCAACAGCGATACTGCCAGTGTTGCCAAGGTGGCGGTAGACGCCGACACAGACAAGGACTAGCCGGTCATGGAAGCTGCGATAAGGGCACAGAAGCTGACGAAGGCGTTTGGCACGCGCAAAGCGGTTGATAGGGTAACCTTTGAAGTGCCCTGCGGCGCGTTCCTGTCGATATTCGGCCCGAACGGTGCGGGTAAGACCACGTTGCTCAGGATGCTTTCCACACTTGTTCGTCCAACCAAGGGTGAGGCGTGGCTTATGGGAATCGACATGAGAGAAGAGCCCGACTGCGCGCGCGAGCACATTGGGCTTATCTCGCACAACTCCATGTTGTATCCCGATTTGACTGCCGAAGAGAACCTAATGGTGTACGCGCGTTTGTATGGCGTGCATAACCCCGAACAACGTGTGCTCGACATGCTTGAGGCGGTCGAGCTTAAGCACCGTCGTCACGATGTGGTGCGCACGTTCTCCCGTGGCATGACACAGCGGCTCTCTATTGCTCGTGCGCTCATCCATAATCCCGACGTAGTATTTCTTGATGAGCCGTATTCTGGTCTCGACCCGCATGCGGTTGAGATATTCGACGAGCTCATTGACGCGCAGCGTGCCGGGCGAACGTTTGTCATGGTCAGCCATGATCTGCGAAAAGGTTTCGACATGTGCACGCATGCGCTCGTGATGGCGAAAGGTCACATTGTGGCGTTTGATGAGAAGGGAAACCTCGATTTCGGGGAGTTTGCGGACTTGTACCGCGCAACGGTTGGCATGGGGGTGTCGTAAATGGCAGAACGCATGCAACCCGCGCGGGCGCAGCGTACGGTCGAAGTGAGCCGACCGTCGACGTTTTCCCAGTACAAGGCATTGCTCCGAAAAGACCTCGAGCAGGAATTTCGTACAAAGGAAATGCTCACATCTATGGGCATCTATGCGCTGCTGGTACTTGTTGTGTATGGAGCGGCACTTGGTCAAACGTCGAAGGACCTCGACATCCTTCAAATGTGCGGCGGCTTGTTGTGGGCACTCATCGTGTTTACGTCGCTGCTGGGTTTGAACCGTTCCTTCTCGCACGAGAAGGAACAAGGTTGTCTCGAGGGTATTCTGCTTGTCCCACTCGACCGTTCCGTGGTTTTTCTGGCGAAGGCAACGTCAAACTTGTTGTTTCTGTTGGCGGTTGAGGTTGTGGCTGTACCCTTGTTCTTCTTTTTCTTTTTGCAGGGGACAAGCGTGGCTTCGTCATTTTGGCTGATGGTTGTGCCGTTGCTTGTGGGAACGGTGGGCGTTGCTGGCATTGGTACGTTGCTTTCGACTATCACCATTAACACGCGCGGCAAAGATGTGATGCTAGCGGTGCTGTTTATTCCGCTGGTGTTCCCGTTGCTGTACGCATGTGTGTCGTCGACAACGGCGGTGATCGTTGGTGCTGAAGGGTTCATGGATGTGTTTGTTCCTGCCATTGCGCTGGCTGCTGGCTACGACGTAGTTATGGTGCTGGTCAGCTGGGTTCTGTATGATTACGTCGTGTCCGCGTAGTGTGCGCAGGTGGTACTGCTGAAGTGTTACGGCGCTACAGCGCCATGGTGCCGCCTGTACGGTGAGTTGCCTGCATGAGTGAGCCGCCTTACGCGTGCGTTTTGTGCCACCATGAAAGCAGGCCGCGCTAGCCGCTGGGTGGCGGCGCGGTGCGGGTGGCAGCGGTTCGGCTATAATGCAGTAAGACCGCATTTGAGAGAAAGGTCGTTATGGCTGGGGAAAAAACCAGTAAACTTCCCGAGGCGGGACAATGGCCCGACCGTCTGGCGGCGGTGCTGCTGCCGTTAGGTGCTGTGGTGTCTGTCATCGGGTTTCTCATGGCGTTTCTGTACGCCGCGCCGGTGAATGGCGCAAGCGTCGAAGGCGTTGAGCTCATTGGTGGGCAGATGGTCAACACGAAGCTGCTCATCTCTCAGAAAATCTTCTATTTTCATATGCCGGTTGCGCTGGTGTCGTTTATTGCTTTGGCGTTCGGTGCGTACTATGGCGCACGCTTTCTGGCAACGAAGCAGCAGCGTTTCGACACGTGTTCCAAGATAGCGATGGAAATTGCACTTGTGTTCGTGGTGGCTACGATGGCAACCGGCGAAATGTGGACGCGCTTTGAGTGGGGCGTGTGGTGGTATTGGGAACCTCGGTTGACTACGTACTTGGTGCTTATGTTGATTGTCATCGCGTATTTTATCTTGCGCAACGCGATTGACGACTTCGAGCGGCGCGGCGTATATGCGGCCGTTATCTCCATTGTCTCGCTTGTCGATGTGCCCATCTGCTTTATGGTTACGCGCATGATTCCGTCGAGTGTGCATCCGGTGGTATTGCGTGCAGGGGGTATGTCGGGCGACATGGGCATGACCGTTGCTGTGTGCATGGTGGGGCTGCTCATGGTGGCGTTTGGCTTGTACCGTGCGCGCTTCCGTCAAGTTCGTATGGCTGAGCGCGTTGAAGCATTAAAAGAGCTACTAGACGAATAGTCCTCGGCTGCTGCGTTTGTGGTTGAGGTTTCAGCTTCCGCTCACTGAAGGGGCTGCGGCGCATTCGCATTGAGCATCTGCGCAAAGAAAGGAAAGGTTGTATCATGAACCCTGTTCTCATAGAGATATACAGCACCATTCTGCCGTCCGCTCCGTATGTGATTGCGGCGTACGCGTTGATTTGGCTCATACTGCTGGTGTATGTGGCTATTGTGGTATCCGGCATGAAGAAGACCGAGAAGCAGATCGCCGTGCTGGAAGAGGCGTTGCGTGATGCTGCTGTGTCGTCGAAGGGGGAGTGAGGTCGTCGCGTATTGCGAACGCCACAGGTACTGCGGCTTTCGTAGGTGCGAAACGTATCGCTGCCTGAAATGAGCTTGGTGCGTTGCCGAGTAAGGCACTTTGCGAAGGGCCGTGCTCGCTGTTGATGTCCGTTTGCGAAAGGAAAGACGAATGAAGGCTTTGATTCCCGCTGCTGGCTTAGGCTCCCGTTTTTTGCCCGCCACGAAGGCACAGCCGAAGGAGATGTTACTCGTTGTCGATCGGCCTGCCATTCAGTACGTTGTGGAGGAAGGCTTGGCCTCGGCGGCCGACGAGGTGGTTATCATCAACAGTCGCGAGAAGAAATCTATTGAGGAACATTTCTCGCCAGCACCCGAGCTGGTCGCCATGTTGCGCGAGCGCGGTAAGGACAAATACGCCGACGCGGTGGAACATGCCGGAAGCTTGAACGTAAGCTACGTGTACCAAGATGAGCCTCTGGGGTTGGGGCATGCCATCTACTGCGCGCATGAGAAAACGGCGGACGAGCCGTTCTATGTGCTGTTGGGAGACGTACTTGTTCCCGATAACAAGATGCTGCCGCGCATGCAGGATGTGTCGGATGCTCATGGAGGTGCGAGCGTCATCGCCGTTATGCCGGTGCCTGCCGATCAGGTGAGCCGTTTTGGTGTCATCGCTGGGGAAGCGGTAGCTGACGACGTGTGGAAGGTGTCATCGCTCGTTGAGAAGCCAGCGGTTGATGAGGCTCCGTCGAACCTGGCTGTGTTTGGCCGCTACCTGCTGTCTGCGCGCGTGATGGAGCTGCTTGCCGAGGGGAAGCCCACGGTTGGCGGCGAGATTCAGCTGACTGACGCACTCGATGCTGTGCTGCGCGAGGAAGAGATGTATGCGTTGGTGATTGATCCTGCGGATGGCTTTGATACGGGCACCGTGGAAAGCTGGCTTGAAACGAACAACGTGCTGTTCCAGCGAGCGGCGCAGCAGTAAGGATAGGAACGCTTGTGTCGTGCCGCTTGCCGGCAAAAGCGCTGCGAGGCGGCGGCACGAAAAGCGTGTATCAGGGAAACGCACGCCAAGACGACCTTAGTCAGCGTTTCCTTGGGGAAAATGATCGGCCCGGCGGAGGGGAACCGCCGGGCCACAAGGAGGGGATGATCGGCGCTTTATGCGCCGTTCTGCTTTCTTATGAAGCAGAGACAAGGAAAGGAGGGGAGCCTCTCGCTTGCTGATGCTATTATAGAAAGCAGAATTGAAGAACGTTTGCACGGCCAGTGCGCGTTTTGTGAAGGGGAGGTTTCATATGCCTGACATTCAACTTCGCTTCCATAAGGACATGCTCGTCTTGTCGGCTCCGATTGCACCCGTGTTGGAGCGTCAAGGGTTCGACCCTGATCAGAGCCTAGAATTTGCTGGATTGGTTGAACCGGAGGCTGTTCGTGATGCACTGCGGCTCAATAAGGTTGCCGGTGCTCAGTGTTTGGTTACCAACACCGAATCGGCGCTGCCGGCGAGGTTGGCTCATGTGGGGCTGGAAGACCGTGTGCAGGACGTCATCGACCAGGGTATTGCCACCGCAGTATCGCTTACTCCGCAGCATCTGCTGGTTCATGTGGGTCCGAGTGGGTTGCCGCTCGATCCGTCCAGTAAAGCGTCATTGAACGAGAGCCGCAGCCAATATGCTCGCATTGCCCGCATGATGAGCACCAAGGCGTTCGATGCGGTACTACTCGGAGGATTTGCCGATGCGGTCGATCTGAAATGCGCGCTCATGGGCATGCGGCAAGTGCTCGACTGCCCGGTGTTCGCAAGCGTTGATGTTCGTGCCGATGGAATGCTTGCAAACGGCCGTCACACGTTGGAAGACGCATGCGCCGTTATGGACGAGTTTGGGGCGTCAGTTGCCGGCATTCGTTCGGAGCTGAGTATCGAAGGGGTACTTGCACTGGTTGGGCGTCTCCGTGCTGCAACGTCGCTTCCGGCAATGGTGTCGCTTACGGTAGCACGCAATGATCCCAAACAGGGCCAGGCAACTGCTGAGAACCCGTACTTCTGTCCGGACACTATGATCGAGGCTGCCACACGCCTACGCGGCGGTGGGGTGCAATTTTTGCGCGCCGACGGCGCAGCAACGCCGGCATACACGGGCGCTTTAGTCGCCGCATCTGAAGGGTTTGACGTTATGCGCCCCGACGTGCAGGAGAACGAGTGATGACCAACCACAATTCTGGATCTGATCGTCGCCCGTTTGCTGTTATTCCCCCGTGCGTATACGAACAAGCGGCTCGTCGTATGCCAGCGGATGACGTCACTGAGCGTGCCTTGGGCGACGTGCGCGAAAAGCGTGTGGATGATATGCGTGATGCCTTTGATGATGCGACGTTCGACGAGCAGCTTGCGTACGTGCAGCGGATTTTGCTGCAGGAGCGCGCCGCACGTCCGTTCCCACGCCGGGCGCAGGAACGAAGCCCGTTTTACGGCGTGTTGCAGGATTTCGTCGACTCGCTCTTTGAAGGCGATTGTGACGCGGTGCTCCGTCGGCTCGATGTGGTAGTGGCGGCCGAGTCAGCCGAGTTGCCTGCCGACTTGCTGGAAGTGGTCGAGCTGCTTCCGCCGGGAAGCTACACACGGCAGCGGTTGTGCGGTCAGCTGAACTCCGCCATCGGTGCTCACGCGTGGTCGAGAACGTATGGGACGGTCAGTTGACGGAGTGTTTGTGTGCCCGAAAGGCGCTGTGCTGCGCTTGCTGGGAAGCAGGGCCGGCGATCGGTAGGTGTGTGCCGGGCTTGTGAATATACTATGAACGGGAGCGCTCGCGAAGCGCTCCTTTTCTGTGTGGAGCCTGCATTTTCGAATAACGGTTCAATGTCAAGCCTTGCGTGCCTGCATTCCTCAAAGTACTATATGTTTGCTTTAAATCCAGCCAATACCACAATATGTTGTGGAAAACTATGCGAATTTTCAGTGGAAAACTTGTGCATAGCAGCGCGAGTGAGCAGATGAGCGAGCGATGCAAGCGAAAGAGAAAGGGCTTCTGGCATGGTCGGAACCATCATTAAACGAGACGGGCGCACAGCTGAATTCAATAAAGACAAAATCACCGACGCGGTCGAAAAAGCCTTCCAGGCATGCGCTGCCATGCAAGATCGCTCCGTCGCCGAGGAAATAGCGGACAAGGTTGTTGAGAAGCTGGAAAACGGCGCCATCGAGGGCACTCCTACGGTTGAAGGCGTGCAGGACTTGGTGGAGGAAACCCTTATTGAGTCGGGTTTTGTTCAAACGTCGAAGTCCTACATTCTGTACCGCGCCGAACGTAGCCGCGCACGCGATGTGAACAGCCGTCTCATTCAAACACTGAAGGACATCACGTTCTCCAAGGCGTCTGAGTCCGATATGAAGCGCGAGAACGCCAATATCGACGCCGACACCGCCATGGGCACTATGCTGAAGTATGGGTCGGAGTCGGCCAAGCAGTTCTACGAGATGTGCGTCATCGACCCGAAATTCGCGCGCGCTCATCGCGAAGGCGACATTCATATTCACGACATGGACTTCTACACGCTCACCACCACGTGCTGCCAGATTGAGTTGAAAAAGCTCTTCAAGGGCGGCTTCTCCACTGGTCACGGTGTGCTGCGTGAGCCCAACGACATTTCCAGCTACGCAGCGCTGGCCTGCATTGCCATTCAGTCGAACCAAAATGACCAGCATGGTGGTCAGAGTGTATGTGACTTCGATTACGGCTTGGCTGAAGGCGTGCGTAAAACCTACCGTCGCCTATTTAAGAAGCACTTGGCTGAAGCGGTCGACCTGCTTACCGACATCGAGGATGACCGTGCCTTTGCCGAAGGCGCGCTGGCGCGCGTTGAAGAAGTGACCGGCGTTGTGGCGAGCATTGATATCGACGAAGTGTTCCGCGCCGCCGTGCTCGCCGAGCTTGATGCTGCAGGCGTTGATGCTCGTACCGCTGAGCGCGTAGTTGCCTACGCCGAAAAGAATGCTGAGCGCGATACCGACCGCTCAACGTTCCAGGCTATGGAAGCACTTGTGCACAACCTGAACACTATGCATTCTCGCGCGGGTGCGCAGACGCCGTTCTCTTCAGTGAACTACGGCATGGACACCAGCCCCGAAGGGCGCATGGTTATTAAGAACATGTTGCTGGCCACCGAAGAGGGCTTAGGGTCTGGCGAGACGCCTATCTTCCCCGTGCAGATTTTCCGCGTGAAGGAAGGTGTGAACTACAACCCCGAAGATCCGAACTACGATCTGTTCAAGCTGGCCATGCATTGCTCGGCCAAGCGGCTGTTTCCGAACTTTAGCTTCCTTGATGCGCCGTTTAATGCGCAGTACTACAAGGGCACGCCAGAAACCGAGATTGCCTACATGGGCTGCCGCACGCGAGTCATAGGCAATAGGTATGACCCCAACCGCGAGGTCACGCCTGGCCGTGGCAACCTGTCGTTTACGTCCATCAATCTACCGCGTCTGGCTATTCGCGCTCGTGGCGATATCGATTTGTTCTTCGATTTGTTGGATGCGAAACTGGCGCTGGTCATCGGACAGCTCGATGAGCGCTTCGAGATTCAGGCGCGCAAGCACGTGTACAATGCGCCATTCCTTATGGGGCAGGGCGTGTGGATCGATTCCGAGAATCTGAAAGCCACTGACACACAGCGCGAAGTGCTCAAGCATGGCACGCTGACCACAGGCTTTATCGGCTTGGCTGAATGCCTGGTGGCGCTTACGGGCCACCATCACGGCGAGAGTCCCGAGGCACAGCGTCTGGGCTTGGAGATCGTAGGCCATATGCGCAGCTACGTCGATCGTATCTCCCGCGAGCGGAACATGAATTACACGCTCATCGCTACGCCTGCCGAGGGGCTGTCGGGCCGTTTTGTGCGCATGGATCGCGCCCGCTACGGCAGCATTCCCGGCGTCACCGACCGCGACTACTACACCAATGGCTTCCATGTGCCGGTGTACTACGACATCAGCGCGTTCGACAAGATCGCTATCGAGGCACCCTATCACGCGCTTACCAACGGCGGGCATATCAGCTACATCGAGCTCGACGGTGACCCCACCGAAAACTTGGAGGCCTTTGAGAGTGTTATCCGCTACATGAAGGAATGCGGTATGGGGTATGGCAGTGTGAACCATCCGGTCGATCGCGATCCGGTATGTGGTTACAACGGCATCATTGAAGACGTGTGTCCTAAGTGCGGCAGGCGCGAGGAAGAGCACGGCGTGCAGTTCGAGCGCATTCGTCGTATCACGGGGTATCTGGTGGGTACGCTCGATCGCTTCAATGACGCAAAGCGTGCCGAAGAGCATGACCGTGTGAAGCACGTTGTTCCGGTGGAGCACGCAGAACAGGCGTAAGAGGAACAGGCGGAATAAGGGCATGAATGTCAACCTGTATGGCGCAGTTCCCGACTCCATTGTTGATGGGCCGGGGCTGCGCTATGCCGTGTTTGTGCAGGGTTGTAGCCATGGGTGCCCGGGGTGTCACAATCCCGAAAGCCAGCCCGCCCATGCCGGTACGCTTACCACCACCGATGCGGTGCTTGCCGACATCCGCGCGAATGGGCTCGTACACGACGTCACGTTTTCGGGCGGCGAGCCGTTTGAGCAGGCGGCAGCGTGCGCGCACATGGCGCGCCAGCTGAAGGAGTACGGCTACGGCGTGTGGACTTACACGGGCTATCTGTACGAAGACTTGTTGCGTCGTGCCGAAGAAGACGAACCCACGCGCGAGCTACTTAACAACACTGACGTGCTGGTAGATGGGCCGTTTGTTGAGTCGCTCAAGTCGCTCGGACTCAGCTGGCGCGGCTCATCGAACCAGCGGCTTATCGACCTTCCCGCCACGCGCGCAGCGGGGTGCATTGTTGAATGGCGTGCACCCAGCTTCGTTTTGCACAAGCCGGCATCGTGGTAGTGCTCGGTGCGGGTGATTGAAATCGAGGTAGGTGTTTCGTGAATCCTGAAGAACAAACAGATGGCTTACGATCTTTCTTCCAGAACATCCTTCATGTGGAATGGTTGAGCACAGCACTTACGGTTATTGTTGTACTTGCGCTTACGGCGCTGCTGGTGCGTGTGCTTACGAAATTGTTACGGCGCGTACTCAGCCACGACAGCTCGCCTTTGCCTTCGTCAAGTATTTTCGTCAATATCGGGCGCGTGGCGGTGTGGGCCATTGGTATAAGTATAGTGCTGTCAAGTTGCTTTAATGTTGACGTGAGTGCTGCGGTGGCGGCGCTCGGTATTGGTGGTATTGCCATCTCGCTGGGTTTTCAGGACACACTTGCCAACCTGATCGGTGGGCTACAAGTGAGCATTACCGGATTGGTTGAGCCGGGCGATAACATCGAAGTGGGCGGACAACGTGGTGTGGTGCGCGACGTCACCTGGCGCCATACGACCATCGTGAATGCCGTGGGCGAGCAGGTGGTGGTGCCGAACTCCGTTATCAACACCTCGTCGCTTACGAAGCTGCGCCCGTTGACGGTGGTGTCCATTCCGGTGGTGGTTACGGCGGCAGGCGATGCGCTGTCGAGCACAGCCTGCGCCATGGAGCAGGCTGCAAATGAGGCGGTTGGTGCGGTGTGCGGAGTCGAGGTTCCCGCCGTGGCGTTGTTCTCAGAGGTAACCGACTATGGCTACCGAGGTTCACTAACACTTACGATAACTGATGGGTCAAAAGTTGCGGCTGCGCGCGATGCTGCCCTGCGCTCCATCGCGCCGTTTGTTCACGCGGAGTAAGTGCCAGAACAGCTTTTCGGCAGCTTTTGCGACCGCTTCATGCGGGATTTGCGGTTCTCGGACTAATGCTCAGGCGATTCTCCCCATGGGAGTTTGGTGTTTGCGGCCGCATGGGCGTACGGCTGTCGTAAAATGATCAGGTTTGAGATACGTTTCCGCCAACGTTTATCGTTGACGAGGTGAACAGGAAAAAACGCAAGGAGAATCGGAT
This sequence comes from Adlercreutzia sp. ZJ138, assembly GCF_011038935.1. Classification (NCBI taxonomy): domain Bacteria; kingdom Bacillati; phylum Actinomycetota; class Coriobacteriia; order Eggerthellales; family Eggerthellaceae; genus Adlercreutzia; species Adlercreutzia sp. ZJ138. The sequence goes on from NZ_JAAKEA010000008.1 coordinate 70,262, forward strand.
CGTCATGACAGACTTCAAGAACGAATACTGCATGCATACCGCCACCTGCGGCGAGCTGCGCAGAAGCGACGTGGGCCGCGAAGTCGTGCTCACGGGTTGGGCGTGGCACAATCGCGACCATGGCGGACTTATTTTCTGTGACCTTCGCGATCGCGACGGCTATACCCAGGTGGTTGTCGACCCCGATTGTGTGAGCGCCGCCGATTTCAAGACAGCCGAACACTTAGGCCGCGAATACGTGCTGAAAGTTGCCGGCACGGTGCGCGAACGCGGTGCCGACGCCGTGAATCCGAACATGGCAACCGGTGAGATCGAAGTGCTCGCTTCCGCAGTCGAGGTGCTGAACACTTCTGTCACGCCGCCGTTTTCTATCGAAGACGGCATCGAGACTGACGAAACCATGCGTATGAAATGGCGTTACATGGACATCCGTCGTCCCGAAATGTACGCCGCGTTAAAGCTGCGCCACACGGTTGCCCAGGCTATGCGCGCGGCGCTGAATGCCCGTGGCTTCTTGGAAATCGAAACGCCTATTCTGGCGAACTCCACACCTGAGGGTGCGCGCGACTACATTGTTCCCAGCCGTCCGAATCCCGGCAAGTTTTACGCGCTGCCGCAAAGCCCCCAGCAATTCAAGCAGATGCTCATGTGTGCGGGTGTGGAGCGCTATTACCAAATTGCCCGGTGCTTCCGCGACGAAGACCTTCGCGCCGATCGTCAGCCCGAGTTCACGCAGGTGGACATCGAGATGTCGTTCGTCGAGGGTTACGACGTGGTGGACATGATGGAAGGAGTGATGGCCGAGGTGCTAACGGCTGCTGGTGTTGAACAGCAATTCCCGCTGTTGCGCATGCCGTATGCCGAGGCTATGGATCGCTTCGGGTGCGATCGCCCCGACATCCGCTTTGGCATGGAGCTGGTAAACATTACCGACATTGTGAAGAACACCGGCTTTAAAGTGTTTGCGAGTGTGGCGCAGTCCGGCGGCGTGGTGAAGGCGATCAATGCCAAGGGTGCGGGCGACTGGAGCCGCGGTGACGTTGAGAAGCTGGCCAGCATTGCCGAGGAAAATGGCGCGAAGGGCATGGCGTGGGTCGCGTTTACTACCGATGGTCAGGAGAAGAGCCCCATCAAGAAGTTCTTCACCGACGAGGAATGGGCGGCGCTCAAGGCTGCCATGGCTGTTGAGCCGGGCGATTTGCTGCTGTTCGCTGCTGACAAGCCCGCTGTGGCCAATGCTGTTCTATCGGCGCTGCGCCTGACCATGGCTGATCGTCTGAATATTCCGCGTGAGGGCCATGCGTTACTATGGGTTGTTGACTTCCCTATGTTCAAGTACGACGAGGAAGAGAAGAAGTACGCCGCCGAGCACCATCCGTTCACTCATATGTACGAACGCGACCTTGACAAGATCGAAGACGCTCCGCTTGAGTGCCTAAGCTATGCCTACGACCTGGTTATGGACGGGTTTGAGGTTGGTGGCGGCTCGATCCGTATCCATGATGCTGCCGAGCAGCGCCGTGTGTTGCGTCGCTGTGGTGTGTCCGATGAGGAAATCGACGTGAAGTTTGCTCATCTGCTGCACGCGCTTGAACTGGGTGCGCCGCCGCATGGCGGCATCGCGCTGGGACTCGACCGCTTGGTCATGCTGCTTGCGGGTAAGCAGTCCATCCGCGACGTTATAGCCTTCCCGAAGACCAGTAGCGCGAGCGACCCCATGACGGGTGCTCCCAATCAGGTGACCGCGCGTCAGCTGAAGGAAGTGTCGCTGCGCACACTGTAGGCGCTGTTGGCGCACGCGGCAGCGCGCATGGAGTTTTGGAGAACCTGCCGATTTCGGCAGGTTCACTTTACGTTCGCCTATACTGATTCGAAGTAGAGAGCGAGTGTGTCGAACGGGCTTGGGCGGCGCCATGTTTCGAACCTGGTCAGGTCCGGGAGGAAGCAGCCATAAGGGACCGCTGACGAGCGCCCATGCCTGTTCGGCACACTCTACATTTCGTGAACGCGCTATGCCAGCCTAAGGGAAGCACAGATTAAAGCCGTCTTGCAAATGCAGGGCTGGTGGAATTGATCAGTATTTCCTCAAAGGTTGGCATTATCGTATAAGGGGGTTTTGTGGGGATCGTCGACTTTTTCGTCAACTTACTGAAAGACCCGCGTGCTGCCATTGCGGGGTGGATCATTGCGCTTGGGCCGCTCTGGGTATATACGCCGCTGTTTTTGATCGTATTCGTAGAAACAGGTCTGGTGTTTTTTCCCTTCCTGCCCGGCGACTCGCTGCTGTTTGCCGCAGGTGTGTTCTCGGCACCAGGTGGTGGGCTACATCTGCTGCCGACGCTACTCGTGTTCTACGCTGCCGCTATTCTGGGCAACACGTCGAACTACTGGATTGCTCGCTTCTTCGGTTCCCGTATCATCGATTCCGGCAAGGTGAAAGCGCTCACGCCTGAGCGTATGGCAAAACTTGATGACTTCTTTGCGAAATACGGCGGGCTGACCATCATCATTACGCGTTTTATGCCGTTCTTCCGCACCTTCGCTCCCTTTATTGCGGGCACGGGGCATATGAACTTTGGCAAATTCACCTTCTTTAACGTAATCGGCGGTGTGTCGTGGGTGAGTTTGTTTGTGCTGGTGGGGTACTTCTTTGGCGGTGTTCCCTTCGTGCAAGAGCACTTCGAGGTTATCGTATTAGGTATCGTTGCCGTATCGGTGGCTCCGGCATTCGTGGGGGCTGTGAAAGGCGCGCTTGCCGCACGCAAGAAGAAGGCACGCCAAGAATAGAGTTCGCGGGAAGCTGCCAGCATTTCCCAAGTAACTTGTCGCGCTGCATAGTTTCGTGAGACTCGGCGCAAGCGAACATGCCAGCTCTCGTTTTGTACATTTGGAGAATATCCGCTCTTTAGGCAATCACGGCCAGGAAGCTACTCGTTTTGATAGACGATGTGGCACAATAACATATTATGTCACCCCCCCCTCTTTTATGATTATGAAATTGAGGACGGCCGTAGAGAAGCGAGAGATGGTGGAATATATGGGCGACAAAGGTGCTAAGAGTTCTATGGAGCGTGTTGATCGGCGGGTACTGCGCACAAGACGGGCTATCAGGGAGGCGTTGCTGCGCCTGCTGACCGAACGTGATTATCGAAAGATAACAGTCACGGATCTGACGCGCGAAGCCGGTATTGACCGCAAGACGTTCTATCTGCATTACCGTACGATTGACGATGTAATCAGTGAGGCACTTGAGGAAGAGACGAGCCATATCGTAGCGGAGTTACATGAAGAGCTGAAGCGAGGAGGAAACCCATCAGACGTCGCACGGTTGTTCATGCGCATGGAGCGCGCGTTTGTGCCCGATGTTGAGCAGCAGCGTCGTGTCTTGGCAAATGTGTCACCCGATGGGTTTTTGACGTATTTGGAAACTCCGCTTCGCAATGCGCTCGTTGATCTGGATTTTCTTGGTCTAACGGGTATTGATGAGACGCATCGTGACTACTGTGCGACATTTTTCGCAGCGGGTTTGACAGCGATGTATCGTCGATGGTTATTGGATGATTCTGATCTTCCCATAGAAGACCTCGCCGAATTGGCGTCGCGTGCGATGATGGGAGGAATTGGCTCGCTGGTACACAGCGGTGGCAGTAGGCGCTGTGGGTATGATGACGCTGGCGTTACGAGCGAGGCGTAGCCCTTGCAGCTCCTGTAACCTCTGTAACCCCCAAAGCCATAGACGGGGGTAACGTGCTTTCGGTCGCCGGCCGTTCGTTTCGCGGTTGGTGACGGCTATAATGATGTGCGGTTGTGATTCGTAAGAGCAACGGAGGCAAGCGCGATCTATGGCAGAAGCACTGTATAGAAAATACCGTCCGCAAGTGTTCGGTGACGTGGTAGGTCAAGAGCATATCGAAACCACGCTCAAGAACGCCATCGAGCAGAACAAGGTGAGCCATGCCTACCTCTTCTGCGGGCCGCGTGGCACGGGCAAAACCACTATGGCGCGCTTGCTGGCAAAGGCACTTCTGTGCTCGAAAGGGCAAGATGGCCCCACGCCTGATCCCGACGGCACGTGTGATGACTGCCAAATGATTGCCGCAGGTGAGCATCCGGACGTGTATGAGCTCGATGCCGCAAGCCGCACGGGTGTAGAAAATGTGCGTGAGGAAATTATCGGGCGCGTTCAATTTGCGCCAACGCGCGGGCGCTGCAAGGTATACATCATCGACGAGGTTCACATGCTGTCGTCGGCTGCGTTTAATGCGTTGCTGAAAACCTTGGAGGAACCGCCCGATCACGTGGTGTTTATTCTAGCTACCACCGATCCGCAGAAAGTGCCGGAAACCATTCATTCGCGTTGCCAGCGCTTCGACTTCCATCGCGTCGGAACCGATGGCATGGTGGCACGCTTGGGGGCAGTGTGTACGGCCGAGGGCGTGGAATTCGAAGGTGAAGCACTCGAACTAATTGCACATCGCGCTGAAGGTGGTATGCGCAACGCGCTGACGGCACTCGAGCAGCTGATCGCGTACGGCGGCGGAAAGGTGACGCTTGATGTTGCCGAGCGCATGCTGGGGGGAATCAGTTCGAGTGACTTGGCGAATATCATGCGCGCGATTGGCGAACATGATGCGGCAGCATGCTTTCGTTGGGTTGCCGCTTACGTGGAAACCGGGGCCGATTTGGCTCAGTTTGCTCGCGACATGGCAGCGCACGTGCGCGATCTCTACGTGATGTCGCTCGCTGGCGCCGATGTTGCCCTTGAAGTGGGGGCAACCGAGCGCGCACAGCTTGTTTCTGAGCTGCCGTTATTTGGCTCCGATCGTCTGTCCCGTTTGCTGTGCGTGTTAGGTGATGTGCTCGCCGAGTTGAAGACCTCAACGAATCCGCGGCTGTCATTCGAGATCGCGCTCACGCGCATGGTTCGGCCTGACTCCGACCTCACGCTCGCCTCGCTTGCCGAGCGAATCGAAGCACTCGAGCTTTCTGGTTCCGTCCGTTCGCTCGCGCGGCCGGAACTTCCCGATTCCGTCCGTTCTGACGAACGGCCGGAACGTTCCGACGCTGCGGCCGCGCAGCGCACGCCATCTTACGCCTGCGAGCCCTCGTCTTTCGGTTCCGTCCGTTCTGACGAACGGCCGGAACGTGTCGACGCTGCGGCCGCGCAGCGCACGCCATCTTGCGCCTGCGAGCCCTCGTCTTTCGGTTCCGTCCGTTCTGGCGAACGGCCGGAACGTTCCGACGCTGCGGCTGCGCAACGCACGCCATCTTACGCCTGCGAGCCCTCGTCGCGGCCCGAAGGCCGCTTCCTCGGGCTCTCGTCGCAATCTGGCGCACCCTGCGCACCCTCGCTGACTGATGTGGACCAGGGAGGTGCAGTTCAACCTGCGAGTGTTGCTCAACCTGTGAGTCCTGGGCAGCTTGTAAGTGCGGTGGGCGCGGTGCCGCCTGAGTTGGCGGAAAGCTATCGAAACCCTGCAGCCTTACAGCGCATGTGGCAGGCGGCGCTGACGGCACTCAAGCGTAACAAAGCAGCGTACGGCGTGCTGTTCCTGAACACGAAAGCCGTATTCAATCAGGAAAACGCAACGTTGAATATCGAGTTTCCTGCCGAGAACACCTTCGCGTTTAAGGCATCCCAAAAGCCCGAAGTGCAAGCAGCCGTTGCTGCCGCGCTGCAGCAGGCGACAGGTGTCGCGCTGCCATTTTCCTACACGCAGCGCGGATCGGGTCAAGGGTTGGGTAAAGACACCTTTGTGCCCGCAGCGCCCGTGGCGCCAACAACGCCTTCTCGTTCGACAGCACCCGCAGCTTTCACATCGCACACCAGCATCGAAGCTCCCGAGCCTGAGGTCGTCCCGCTCGATGCGTACGACTCGGCACCGTATGAAGAACCTGTTCCTACCGGCGATGCAGGTGTTGATCCGCTGCGTTCTCGAGGGCTTGAAGAGCCGCCCTCGCCAGCAGCATCTGCACCGACACGTTCCGTATCGGCAATACCTGCACCAGCGCCTGTGCCTTCCGCACCTGCACCAGCACCGGCACCTTCCGCACCGGCATCTCCCGCACTCGCAGTACCTGCACCAGCACCGGCACCTTCCGCCTTACAGTCGCCCGCCAAGGTTGACCTGCCCGCCGAGCCGCCGGTTGATGCTCGCTCGTCGGCGTCCATTGACGCGAGCGGCCCGACCATCCTCGAGCAAAAAGATGCCCTTATGTCCGTGTTTGGTGATGGAGTTGTTTTCGACACGGTGGATTAACTGCGCATCGGCGGTAAAATAGCACGACTGACAAAACCCGCCCGCATAAGGCGCGGGCGTTGCTTTCCTTGTATCGCGGTTTAAAGCAGGGAAGCGCACGATAAGCGAACGCAAGTGCAAGGAGGACCATATGGCACGACGTGGGGGATTCCCGGGTGGCGGTGGTATGGGTAACATGAACGCCATCATGAAGCAGGCGCAGAAGATGCAGGCTGAAATGGCCAAGGCGCAAGAAGAAATCAAGGACATGACGTTTGAGGCAACAGCGGGCGGCGGCATGGTGAAGGCGGTCGCGTTGGGTAATGCCACCATTGAAAGTATCACTATTGACCCCGATGCGGTTGATCCCGAGGACGTCGAAATGCTGCAAGATATGGTAACCGCTGCGGTGAACGAGGCGCTTCGTGGCGTGTCTGAGCTGGGCGCGCAGCGCATGAATGCCGCTACGGGTGGCATGAACATTCCGGGCCTCATGTAGGTTTGCGCATCGAATGAACGCGGCACCGGCGATACAGAAGCTGCTCGATGAGCTGGAACGTCTTCCGGGCATTGGCCCGAAGTCGGCCCAGCGCATCGCTTATTGGATCCTCAACACCGATGCAGCAACAGCGCTGCGGCTGGCGGAAGCTATTGTCGAAGTGAAGGAAACCGTACATTTCTGCAGCCGGTGCTTTAACTATGCGCAGGACGATGTGTGTGAAATCTGCGCATCGGATCGGCGCGACGCAAGCATTATCTGCGTGGTCAGCGAGCCGCGCGACATCCCACCTATTGAGCGCACCATGGTATTCAAGGGTGTGTATCACGTGCTTGGTGGCGCGTTGTCACCTATGGACAACATTGGTCCCGACGATCTGCACATCGCCGAGCTGTTGCGTCGGCTTACTACCGAAGACGTGCAAGAAGTGGTGCTTGCCACCAACCCGAACGTCGAGGGCGAAACCACGGCGGCGTATCTGGCCCGCATTATAAAGCCGTTGGGCGTTACGGTAACGCGCTTGGCAAGCGGCTTGCCCGTTGGTGGCGATTTGGAGTTCGCCGATGAAGTGACGCTGGGCCGCGCAATCGAAAGCCGTCTTCCCCTGTAGTGCGTGCGCGCGGGCATTCAGACTGAGCCCAAATTGGACTTACGGGCAAAGAAGAAGGGTTCCGCCCCCTCCAAAAACGGAACCCTTTTCTTACCGAAGCTCAACGCCTCCGTAAGTCGAAACTATACCACGCTCTTCACAAAATCACAACATTTTGCGCGATAAAAGTATCGCCACCTGCGATAACGCGCTTGTGGGACTGCTTGTTCGTTCCTCCCGTCATAAAACAGGGTATACTTGCGTTATACAGAAGTATAGGGAAACAGAGATGAATGAAGTTCAAGGATAGAGACATACAGCTGTTTTGGGAAGGCGTAGCGTTGCCGCGTCGAGTTCCGCCTGATTGTCGCAAGACTTTGTTTCGTAAGCTTCAGATGCTCGACGCCGCTAGAGACGTGGCTGATTTGCGCATCCCTCCGAACAATCGATTAGAAAAGCTTTCCGGCAGTAGAGCGGGGCAGTACAGCATCAGAGTGAATCGACAATGGCGACTCTGCTTCGTTTGGTCGGGACGAGAAGCAAGGGAGGTCGAGTTCTGTGATTACCACTGAATATATCTCAACACCAGGCGAAATTCTGAAAGAAGAGTTTCTGGAGCCGCTCGGTATCAGCCAGTATCGGCTTGCCAAGGCGATAGGTAAGCCCGATTCTGCGGTGTCCGAAATCGTCAATGGACGACGTTCCGTGTCTGTTGAAATGGCATGGCTGCTATCGCGCGCTCTTGGGACAACGCCTGATTTCTGGCTCAACCTGGAGGCGACGTATCAATTGAAAACGCTCGACACATCAAGGCTGCCAAACGTCGTCGCGCTCGCATAGCGTGTCGAAGGGCACGCTGGTTGCTCATGGTGACAGAGGGGCACACAGCATCGAATCCTATCGCCCTTAACACCGAACTTGCTCGCTTGCAGCATCCTAAGATTGGTGGGTCTTGCTCATCGTGCCAATCGTATGTCGTTGTATACAAATGCACATTTTGCGATCGTTTTGTTGGTGGTATGCTTACATCATGGAAAAAACGACAACGATAACAACAAAAGAAGCAACAATCCCTCCCTTGCGATTCTGTGGTCAGGCGTTCATGTTTGCCTGGCGCATGGGGCTATTCTTTTCTCCGGTGGTTGTGTCGCTTTCCCCTGAGCCTTATGGGGCTCTCACCTCGGGACGGGTGGCTTATTTGCTCGTTTGCGTCATTTGCCTTGTGGTGCTCTTTCGAGGAGGGAAGCGTACCGAGCGCATTACCGATAAGCTTCTTGTCGGCGCAGGGACACTTGCGGCAGTTATGGGAACGCTCGTGGTAATAGTGTCATCAGCGGTGGCTCCGCCGTTGACCGTGGTGGGCTTTGCTGTGGCAGGGTTTGGCGATGCGTGTTTGACGCTCGCGTTCGCATCGCTGTACCGCAGCTTAAGTGTGCGGCTGAGTATGCGAGCTGTTCCTGCAGCTATGGCTATTGCTGCAGGTCTTTATGCGCTGGTGGTGAACAACCCTGTTTCCATAGCGTTTCCTGTTCTCATTGTGCTGCCGGTGGTGTGCGGCGCGACGATTGGTTACGACCTCAAACGACGAGAAGCAAGCGCGTTATCTTCCTTATCTCCTGAGTCTTGCATATCTCCAGTAGAAGCGTCGAATCGAAACCGTTTTACGAAATGGCGAATCGCATCCTATACATCGGTTCTCTGGTTCTCTTTTGGTGTTATGTGGCCTTTGGCGGTTGCGCGTCTGTACGAATCAGACGGATTCTTCCTGGCGTTCTCTCTGTCGGTAACGGCGCTCATCATGCTGGTTTCGGCGGTCTTGATTGTTATTACTTACGTGCTGCGCATGCCGATGGTGCGGGCTTTCTGGATATTCGCGCCGTTGACGTTTGCGGGTATTACGGTGGTAGCCATCCTCGATTCCAACGTGCAGATACTGGCCTTCGCCATGGTGTTTGCAGCACACAGCATTGCCGAGGTGCAGCTGATCACGCATTTCTCAGCTATTTGTCGTCGGCGGGGCTACTCGACAAGTATGCTCTTCGGGTGCGGTTTTGCGATTCTGAACGTCGGCGAGATTGTGGGGCTACTCGTTGGTATGACTGTTGTGTCCCTTCACTCTACGGCGCTCACTATGATTCTGCTTGTGTGCGCCAACGTTATCGTTATCGCCGTCATTTTCTCCATCATGCGGGTGAACACCACGTTCCAAAAAGCCGAGCTGGAAGCTGCTTTGGCAAAGCAGGCGTCGCAGCTACATACGGAAGCCAACGTAGTGCCTGCGCCTTCCATGGAGCAGGCCGTTGACGGTTGGGGAGAGAAGTTCGGGCTCTCTGCGCGCGAGAAGGAAGTTGCTCAGCTGTTGCTGTCTGGGCGAAACGTTCCCGCCGTTGCGGATTTGCTTTGCATCAGCCAGAGCACCGTGCAAACGCATGTCAAACACATCTACGAGAGAACCGGTGTTCATTCACGACAGGAACTCATTGCCTTAGGGCACGAATCACTTGACGAACTTCTCTCTGAACAGCGAAAATAAGATAGCATCCCCTAGTTTTTAGGATGGCTTGCGCACAACTTTTTGAAAATCCCCCACTTGCTCTGATGCGCTTTGCATGAAGGCTGGCGATACTTCTCCGTGGTCTTCGGACAAGACTCCGAAGACTCCGCAACAAGACGTGAGGAGGAGAAGTGAAAAACACGAACGCAGACGTGCGGGCGCATCTTGGCTCGGAGCGAAAGGCAGCAATGAGTCGCCGAGGCTTCTTGAAAGGATCCGCTTTAGCGGGACTGTCGCTTGGCGTGGCGGGCGGCGGCCTGGTGGCTTGTTCGCCCAAGAGTAGTGGCAAAAAAAGCCAGGAGGAAGTTCAGACCTCGGGATATCAGTACGAGGCTGAAACAGTCGAGGGCGAATGGCATCATAGCGCATGCTCGCGCAACTGCTTTGATACCTGCATGATCATGAGTAAGGTAGTCGATGGGCGCCTGGTGCAGGTATGTGGCGATAAGAACAACCCCTACACGGCCGGTGGCTTGTGCGTGAAAACGCAGAACTACGTCGATTACGTGTATCGCGAGGATCGTATTCTCTATCCCATGAAGCGTACTGGCACTAAGGGCCCCGGCTGTACCTTCGAGCGCATCAGCTGGGATGAAGCTATTCAAACCATCACCGACAACTGGAAGCAGATTATCGAAGAGAATGGTCCCGAGGCCATCACGTGGTTCAGGTACCAGGGCAACCAAGGCGCTATTCATCGTCGTTGCCTTGAGCCGCTCTTCTTCAAGATGGGTGCTACGTATCATGAGGCCAGCATGTGCAACAACGGCTACGTGTTCTCGCTGCCTTACACGACCGGCACTATCACGGTCATGCGTGCGGAGGACATCGCAACCAAGGACCTCTACATTTCTTGGGCCCACAACCCTGCAGCGGGCAGCTTGCACACCATGAAATTCATCAAGGAAATGCACAAGGCTGGCGGTAAGATTGCCGTGGTGAATCCGATGCGCGTGCCCGAATGCGAATGGGCCGACCTGCACGTCCAGCTGCTGCCCGGCACCGACGGCGCTTTTGCACTTGGTGTGGCGAAGTACCTCATCGACAACGGCAAGATCGATCAGGCGTTTATTGACGAATGGACGCAGGGCTACGAGGATTACGCGGCATCGGCGGCGGAATGGACAGCTGACAAGGTTGCTGCCGAATGTGGCATTCCTGCCGAGCAGGTTGAGCAGTTCGCCGAGCTTTTGTGGGAGAATCGCGAGAATACCTGCCTGAAGACCGGCCTGCAGTTGGGTCGTCGCAACAACGGCGGCATGAGCCACATTTCCATCAAGCTGCTCACCGGGCTTATTGGTCATCCGGAATGCTACTTCAACATGACGAGCTCCGGCGGTTATAGCACGGGCAAGGCGGCGAACCTCGACATGTTCACCGAAACGGTTCCCTCTGAGTCGTCGGATGCATCCACGATCCGCAACTACTCTTCGCCGGCGCTCGGCAAGGTGCTTACGGGCGTGAACTACGGTGAGGGCCATAACTTCGAGGAGAACCCCATCCGTTCCATCATGATCTTCGGCGGCAATCCCATGGTGTCCAACCCGAACCAGAACCTGGTTCGCCAGGGTCTTGAGCGCGAAGACCTGTTCACGGTGGTTCACGACATCTTCGTGACGCCCACCGTCGAGTACGCCGATATCGTGCTGCCTGCACCGACGTTCTTCGAGTACGAGGAATTCAACGGCGGTTATGGTCACAACTACGACTGCTTCAACGAAAAGGTTATCGAGCCTTTGGGCGAGTGCAAGGATAACCTGGAGCTGTGTAATCTGCTGGGTCAGGCCATGGGCTACGATGATCCCGTATTCAACCGCACGTACGACGACCTGCGTGCTATCTTTCTGGATGGTAAGGACTACACCTACGACGAACTGGTGAAGACTGGCTGGTACGACGTACCGCCGAAAACGTGGGAAGAACAACTGGAGAAGGGCTTCGACACGCCCTCGAAGAAGTTCCAGTTTGCAAGCGACGAACTTTTGGCCGACCACGGCACGCGCACGGTCATCTACACCCCCGATCCGGAAAGCGAGAGCCAGGCTCCGGACCTGTTCGCCAAGTATCCGCTGGCGTTGGTGAACCCGTCTGCCAAGGAGTTCCTGAACGGCGTGTTCGGCAACATGGAAGACAACAACCTTCTGTTCGAAGAAAGCTACGTGTATCTGAACGAAGACGACGCAGCCGCTCGCAACATCGCTGACGGCGACGAGGTCATTGTGTCCAACGATCGTGGATCGCTGCATCGCGTAGCGCGCGTTGTGGAAGGCGTTATGGCACCAGGGACCGCATGCACCTACAAGAGCACGTGGCCTACCGTGACCGGGGTAGAGAACGTCAACTGCGTAACCACTGATTCCCAGGCTGATTTCGGACGAGGCGTTGCCTTCCAGAGCTGCCTGGTGGAAGTTGCCAAAGCGTAAAGTTTCGTCGTTGAAAGGAACAGATCAATGTCTCAGATGGGATTTCTCCTTGATCAAAAGTACTGCATCGGTTGCCAGACATGTCAGGCAGCATGCCGTGTTCGCCATGGCCTTACACCGGGTGTGTATCCCCGCCAGGCAACGAGCTCACAGATTCAGCTGGTAGGCCCCTATATTTCTGTGGCCTGCAACCATTGCGATGCTCCGGCTTGCATAGACGTGTGCCCCACGGGCGCGCTGCAGAAGCGCGAGGACGGCATTGTGACTCACGACCCCGAGGTCTGCATTGGGTGCTATTCCTGTGTGGCGGCCTGCCCGTATGGCGCTCCGCATGAAAACGACCTGAACGATCGCATGGTGAAGTGCGACATGTGTGCAGCTCGTCTGGATAAGGGCGAAGATCCGGCTTGCGTGGCGGCCTGCCCCGTGAAAGTGCTTACGGTGGGTACCATCGAAGAGCTGGAAGCTGCCGGCGGCGTGCCTGAAGGCGTGGGCTTTACCGTTGAGAGCACCGGTCCCAACATCCGCTTCATTCCTGTCGACTAATTGACTGATACGAGGAGGCCTGCCGTGATGGAGCGCAACGCCAAGGATTCTACCTACCAGGAAGAGCAATCGCGCTGGCGAGAGGCGCTGTACCGGTTGGCCTCCGCAGCCTTTTTGGAAGAACCGACCGACGAGCAGTTGGTAACCCAAATTGAAACAGCACGCGCCGCGCTAGCTGAGGAAGGTTCTTGGGAACTGCCTTGCGAGCAGCAGCTGTTGACACATCTTGCTTCCCTTGACGAGAGCGATGCAGATTTGGGCCGCCGCGTGCGCAGCGAGTATGCGGAGCTGTTTATTGGCCCACGGCCACCGAAAGCGCCACTGTACGAGTCAATGTATCGTGGGTGTCCTCGTCGGCTTTTGACCCAGGTTACCCGTCAGGTTCGAGATACTTACGAATCGTGCGGTTTTACGGTGGCGAAGCGAAACCGTATTCCCGATGACCATATCGGCTATGAGCTGGAATTTGCAGCAAACCTGTGCGCACGTGAGGCTCTGGCATGGGAAGAAGACCGTGTGGAAGAAGCTGTTTCGTGGCAAAGCATGCGCCATGAGTTCTTGGAAGAGCATGTGTCCCAATGGATCGGTGGTTTTGCGAGTGCCGTTGAGCTGGCCGAAGGCGGATACTTTGGGCCGTGGGCGCGCTTTGCGCAAGGGATCATTGAGGCTGACGTCGAGACTGGTGTAGGCCAGGATGACTGCGCTCAGGGAGGTGAAGCGCGGTGAAGCCGGCGCTTCGCTTTCTGGCGGACGCAGCCGGTGTTTTTGTCGCACTCATGGTAAGTGGGCTTGTCACCAGGCCTGTTGCTCTTGCCTTTCCTGTGCCTGCGCTCCATGGGTTGCTCATGGCCTTGCCTGCTGCATTCCTTATGACGTTTGCCTTGGGACGAGGCGTTTCGGTTTGGGCGTGTGGTGTCGGCGTTGCGGCATTCGCATTGATGCTGGGAATGATGAGTCCCGTTATGGGGTTGACACCTCTCGTTCCGTTGCTGGCCGCGCTCATATTGTATGGGTGTGCGCAGCGACTTTCTTCTGAGACACGCTGTATGGGTGCGGGAATTCTTGCTGGCACCTTGTACTTCCCATTCACGCTTGTGTGCTCGGGAAGCCGTGTTGGGTTTGCCGCCCTTGCGGGTGCCTCGTCGATCGTGCTCGTTGTTATGCTGACGTTGTTGGGCATCGCGTTGGCAGCGTTGGGTGCCATGCTCGCAAGCATTATCAACGAAAAGAAAGGATAGCGCATCGTGGATATTCTGATAGCTTTTGCGGTGGCGTGTCTTTTTGTAGCGGTGCTTCGCCATCCGCTTGCCCATCATCCGGGCGTGTTCTATGGCTTGGCGCTGGCGGTTGACGTGGTGTTTCTGTCGGGCGCGCTTGGAGCTGTTTTGCCAGATATTGAGCGCGAGTTGCTTCCGTTTTTGCGGCGGGGTATTTTCCCGTATGCTTTGTTTGCGCTGGTCATGTTTATAGGGGTGCTTCCCGAAGGAACGCTCAGGAGCGCTTTAAGGCCAGTGCGCGGTCCACTTTCCATTGTGGCCGCTCTGCTGACGGTCTGTCATTTCGGAAGCTATGTTCCCATTTTCGCAAAAAGCGCCGCTGCAGGTTTTCAAACGGCGGCAGGATCAACGGTGTTCTCGCTCGCTGTTGCCGTTGTGGTTATTTTGCTTTTGGGGATTCTCACGGTTACCTCATTTGCTGTTGTGCGGCGACGTATGGGTAAAAAACTCTGGACTTCCGTTCAGCGATTCGCTTACGTATTTTTCGTACTGGTGACGCTGCACGCTGTCGTGTTGCTGTTGCCTGCAAGCCTTGCGGCTCAGGCGTGGTCTGCTCCTGTGATCTCGGTTTCTGTTTATCTGGGAATATTGCTTCTCTACGCCATGTTACGCATCGCCCGTGTGATTCTTGGGAAAGCTGACCGGGAGAAACCCATCAGCTCAAGCCCCGATGTAGCTCTAACGAACTAGTCTTCGTCAAGTGTTATATAGAAACTGAATAAGCGCGGCAGATGAATTCGTCGCCTGCGACGGGTTACTCGTTGAGTCACCCGTCGTGTGCTGTCTGTCGCTGGTTGACTCGTGGGGTAGTGATGTCGATTGTCGCCTATGCTGTTGCTTATGCCAACCGAATTCGATTCGTAAGCGCGTGCAAGCTGTGCTATACTACGATCGCTTTAGTGCTTTAGAGCAGTAGCGTAATTGTGTAAGAGAGCAGATGGCGGACGGAGAGTTCATTGCGGCATCTGCACCGTAGAAAGG
This sequence comes from Adlercreutzia sp. ZJ138, assembly GCF_011038935.1. NCBI lineage: Bacteria > Bacillati > Actinomycetota > Coriobacteriia > Eggerthellales > Eggerthellaceae > Adlercreutzia > Adlercreutzia sp. ZJ138. The sequence continues at coordinate 85,370 of NZ_JAAKEA010000008.1, forward strand.
GAAGGCAACTTCATGAAGAAGAAGATTCTGGCATGTGCGGCGGCTGTTGCCGCGCTCGCGCTTTCCGCCGTCATGCTGACTGGCTGCGGCGGTAGCAATGCGACAGGCGATGAGTTCGTAGTCGGCTTCGACTCTGGTTATCCGCCGTATGGCTACGTGGGCGACGATGGCGAATACACGGGCTTTGACCTGGAACTTGCTCAGGAAGTGTGCAACCGCAACGGATGGACGTTCAAGGCCGAGCCGATCGACTGGGACGCGAAGGACGCCATGCTCGAGCAGGGAAGCATCACCTGCATCTGGAACGGCTTTACCTATGAAGGTCGCGAAGATGGCTACGCATGGTCCGACAAGTACATGAAGAACGGCCAGGTTGTTGTTGTGAAGGCTGATTCCGACATCAAGACACTCGATGACCTTGCTGACAAAGCCGTTTTGACTCAGGTTGAATCCGCTGGTCTTGAAATCCTCGAGTCCGACTACGCCGATCTGAACGCATCGTTTGCTGGCGGTGCCGTGCAAACGGTTGACACGTTCAACACGGCGTTCATGCAGCTTGAATCTGGCCAGGTTGACGCTGTAGTGTGCGACCTGTCTATTGCCGCATTCCAGATGTCTGCTAAGCCCGATGCGTATGTAACCCTTGATGAGCTGTCGTCTGAGCACTACGCGGTAGGCTTTGCGAAGGGCAATGAGGACATGGCTGCCACCGTCACCGAAACGCTGAAGGCCATGGACGAAGATGGCTTTGTGAAAGAGCTGTGCGATAAGTACGCCGACCAGGGCATTTCGTACGAGAACTGGTGCCTGTAGGGAAAACCTGTAGGCAAATAGAAGCGCGCGCAGCTTACTGTTAGGGGGCAGACGCGCTTTGCCGAACAGAGCAGATACATGAGTGAAAAGGCGGCTGTCTGCGACATGTGGGCAGCCGTTTTCGTGTGATGATGCGTTCGTGGGAGCGTGTATGTCCGCTGATGCGCCGGGCTGTGCTATACTTTTGCCCGTTTCTTTAGTGCAATAAAGCAGTAGCGTGCTCGAGTGATGCGAATGAGGGGATGCTTGTGGAACTGGCAACGATGATGAACCTGTTGCTGTCGGGTTTGGTGTTTACCGCGCAAATCTTCCTGGTAACGCTGGTGGGAGCCTTGCCGCTCGGCGTGGTAGTGGCGCTATGCCGCATGAGCCGGCTGAAACCAGTTGCGTGGATTGCGCGCATCTATATATCTATCATGCGCGGTACGCCGCTCATGTTGCAGCTGATGTTCTGGATGTTTGGCCCCTACTACATTTTCGGGTTGAGCATGGGAACCAGCTGGAAGTTCGTTGCTTGCAGTATCGGTTTCATCCTCAACTATGCTGCGTACTTCGGTGAGATCTACCGTAGCGGCATTCAGTCGATCCCACGCGGACAGTACGAAGCGGCCAGCGTGCTTGGTTATACGAAGGCCCAAACGTTTATGATTATTGTGTTGCCGCAGGTGATCAAGCGTATTCTTCCCGCTATGGGCAATGAGATTATCACGTTGGTGAAGGATACATCGCTGGCGTTTGTGCTGGGTATCATGGAAATGTTTAGCCAGGCGAAGGCGCTCGCTGCATCGCAGGTAAGTATGGTGCCCTACATTATTGCTGCCGCGATTTACTGGGTGTTCAACTTCGTGGTAGAGATGGCGCTCACGCACATTGAGAAGAGGCTCAGCTACTATCACGATTAAGGCCGCTTGGTATCCGTTGCCCGGCGTGTTGTGTTGTGTGGCATAGGGTGAGGTTATCGCGCCTCCAGGCCACACTCGACAACCGAGTTAGGCGTTGGATATGAGCAAGCTTGCACCACCTGATAACGCAACGATGACGAACCTGCAGAAAAGGAGTTCGCTGTGACTGAAAAACCGCTGTTGTCGCTCAAACATGCGCAGAAGAGCTTCGGGGACACTCCCGTGCTGAAGGATATATCGCTTGAAGTTGCCGAAGGCGAAGTAGTCGCTATTATCGGGGCGTCGGGCGGCGGCAAGTCGACGTTGCTTCGTTGTGCTACGCTGCTTGAAACGCTCGATGGTGGATCGCTCGCATACGGCGACTTGGTGGTTGCTGAAGACAACGGGGCGGCGCATGCGGTGTACGCCGGTAAGGAAACGCAGCGTCAGGCGAAATCGCGTTTCGGGCTCGTGTTTCAGAACTTCAATCTATTCCCGCATTTCACCGTGTTGCAAAACATCACCGACGCGCAGGTGCGTGTGCAGAAGCGCCCGAAGAAGGAAGCGGAGGCACGTGCGCGCGAGCTGCTCGCGAAGATGAACCTGTCGGGCAAGGAAAACATGGTGCCGTGCGAGCTGTCTGGTGGGCAACAGCAGCGTGTGGCTATTGCGCGCGCACTGGCCACAGACCCCGACATCCTATTCTTCGATGAGCCTACGAGCGCGCTTGATCCTGAGCTCACACAAGGGGTGTTAAAGGTTATCCGCAACTTAGCCGATGAGAACATGACCATGGTGGTGGTCACGCACGAGATGAGCTTCGCGCGCGATGTGGCCGACCGCATCATCTTCATGGACGGCGGCGTCATTGTTGAGGAAGGCCCGGCAACCGAGGTAATCAACAACCCTAAACACGAGCGCACCCGCGCCTTCCTAAAGAACTACGGCGAAGAATAAGCACCCAAAAGTGTCAATGGGCGACACATGTAACCTGTTGACACGTTTGGCGTTATCCATTGACACGTAGTATCTCTCAAGGTCGCTCAGCGTGCTATGTCGATAGGCTGGAAGCGCTTTCCTGATATGGTTACGTTGCGTTGAGTGGCAGAGCAGAGAGATTTTACGCGCGGCACGAGCCGCGATGCGAGTTCGTCGATACTTGTATCGTCTGCGAAATCATCCACAGCACGTTCGATATTGTCTTTGATAGCTTCTGCTAGTTGCTCAGTTCTTTGAACAAGGGTGTTTGCGTCAAGCTGGTGGAGTGTTGCGAATCGTTCCAAAGAAGATCTTCTGAGCCAGCCAATGCGGTTTTCTCCACCGATAGACATAGCTGTGCGATATGTGCGGTTCGGTTCCATATAAGGGGCCATGCTTGCTACGTCATAGAGCGGGGCTAAAGTAAACCGATTGCCGTTGGGATGCAAAAGGGAATAGTTTTTTGCATGGGCATCGGTTGAGGCAGTAAGGTAGTTAAAAAGTAAGGCATCAATGAATCTCTCAAGGCTTCCGTCGCTGACTGCTTTGAGAAGAGAGACAACATTGGCTGATGTAGGACCTCCGTCCATGGCGTATTTCTTAGAGGAAACCGTGCCTGTTGCTTGACAGAGATCTTCTTGATGGATGCGCACTACTTCGCCGCTTTTGGGCAACGTGAAGCGGTCGTAGCGTTTGACAGCTATAGCTTCTTGCTCGCCGAAGTGTACAATTCTCGTCTCGGCGACGGGCAGCCCGCAGTATTTTGCTAGGCGCATTGTCACGCACTCGTCTACAGCTTGGCTTTTCAGGCGCGTGATGCCAGGCTTAACGATGACATTGGATGCAGCGGAACCAAGGCATTCGAACCAGTTTCCGTTAAACTCACGCAAAGCAAGCTTGGTTTGCATTCCTCCTAGTGACCAATGCTCGCTTTCGGCAGTCCAAGACCAAGCGCGGTTTGCTTCTTCTGCCTCGGCGATGCGATGCAGGCGTTCTTCTATCTGGTTGGGAGTGAGCTGTGAGTAGCTTGACTCCTGAAACGTTCTCGCTTGAGCTTCAGGTGATATCACCTGAACTGCACCCGGGAGATCGAGACCAAAATGAGCGAGAAGAAAAAACACCGCTGTGTCTACGCCTGCTTTCGAAGCCATGCCGCGTCTGATCCGCTCGTCATCGGGCAGAAGGTTTTCGAACCACGCAAAAACTCCCTTGCCTTCGTGCTTTCGCTGGGATGAAGGGAAGCAAATGGACAAGTCGGGACCTGCGTAATCGGGGCGGTACGTGAATGAAAACAGTCCTTCATTGTTCATGAACAGCTCGCCGGCGGGGTTTCCTGTAATACGCACTTCGAGAGCGCGGAACTTTTCCCCGTTCATCGGTTTTCCCCGAAAAGAGTGTCGAGATAGGCATCGACATCGAAAGTACTTGAAGAAGCGGGAACCGCCACACCTCGGTCAAGGCGAAAATCCCAATTCGTGGCATTGAGTACGCGCTGCAAGGTACCGAACGAGACGCTATTGGCCTCGCCGCGCTCAATGCGTACAATGGTGGGCCGACTTACTCCCGTTTTCCGGGCGAGCTCATTTTGAGTTAAGCCTAACTCATTGCGTCCCATACGTACGCGCTCGGCTATGTCGGGTGCTGTAACCATGAATTCCTCCTGAGTAATATTTAATACATAGTACCATCAGCTCGTACATATTCGCAGCAGATCGCTGGTAGGTATATATCAAATATTTTACAAATGTTATAGGTTGCGGTGTGTTCATGAGATATGTCGTTAGCGAGTGTCGTTATGAATGGGGTACTCTACGAACCATTGTGGACGCATGGGCACAAGTAAGGGGTGAGGGTGGCGCAGCGTGGATCAGACTACACCAGTTTTGGATTGGCGGTGCACTTGCGGGCGAAGCTGTAGGTGCAGCTGCGCTGTGCGCTTTTCTACATCTGATGTGCTTTGCCGCGAAAAGACTTTAAACGTGCTACGATAAAACGGTTTTGCTACGAGTGCAGGCTTTGATGCCTATGCTTGAGGCACGAAAAGCACCTCATTGGAGCATGGCGTAATTGCGCGTTGATGCGCTGCGGTGCTTGCGATTATGTAGGACTTGAGAAAGGATGCCGGTGATTAGGGCGATCGACGCAAAGACAAAAGCGTGTGGAACCAGGCTGCTTGCTGCGGTTATGGCGTTCTCGCTTGCAGTGGCGTTGCTGGCCGTTGGCTGTTGTCTCCCGTATGAATGCGCGCATGCCGACGAAGTTGACGATGCGCAAGCGGTGCTCGATGAGGCTGAAGCGAGCATGGCCGAGATATCTGCCGAATACGATGAACTGGCCGCCAAAATAGCCGAACTCCAAAGCCAGATAGACGAATCAATTACGCAGGTTATGGCTGCTCAGGAAGAGATGCTGGAAGGGCGCGCGAAACTAGGAGAAACCGCGCGCTATGAATATCGGAGCAACACGGCATCTGCGATGCTTTCAGTACTGCTCGACTCGGCCAACTTTGGGGAGCTTTTGCGTAACGTCAGCTGCTTGGATCAGATCATGGACCATCATGCCGACGAAGTTGCCGAGCAGCAGGCGCGCAAGGCGGAGTTTGAAGAAGTGTCTGCAACGCTTACGTTCCAGAAAAACGAGCAGGAGCGCGCGCTGGCTGAACTGGAAGAAAAGCGCGCCGAAGCGCAGCAGGTGGTTGATGACGCCAGTGCGAAACTGGCCGACGCGAAAGAGAGTCAGGCGTCTCGCTTGGAGGCGCTGCGCGCGCAGGCTGCGGCATTTGCGCAGAGCTCGGCGGAAGGCGGTGCCGAAATCGTTGAGAACGCCAACACGGTTGACCGCACCGACGCAGTGCCCGAAGGCACACCAGTTGCACCCAATCCGGCAGCGGGTGGTACGAACTCGGGGAACACGGGCGGTTCCGGTAATGTGGCTGCGCCGCCGTCGAGTGGTGGCGGTGGTGCCTCGGCGGGTGGCGCTTCCTCGGGTGGTTCTGCGTCGGCGGGCTGGATGACCGGCGTTGCTTCGGCGTACGGTGGCTCGAGCGATCCGTATACGCCCAACCCGGGCATTACCGCTACAGGTGCGGTATGCGACGACAACTCTATGGGCGTGGCGGTGCCTATGTCTCTGCCTGGCTACCGGTCGTATTTCGGTCGAACGGTGGAGATCAGCTACAACGGCATGACGGTGTATGCGGTGGTCAACGATTGCGGCTACATGGGCGGTGGCAGCCGTGTACTCGACTTGCAGCCGGGCGTGTTTAAGGCATTCGGCTACGGCGATTGCTACGCTTGGGGTTTACGCACGGTGAGTTACCGGTTCCTGTAAAGGTTCCTATAGGGTAGTTCCTTGCAGGGTGAAGCCGCCATACAGCGGAGGGCGAGGTCAAGAAAAGGTCACCCCGCAGCTTGCCTTTACTTTCCAAAACCTTGTATACTTGTGAAACAAGTATACAAGGGGGTGCATGATGCCACAGCTTTCTCTTTACTTAGACGATTCCGCTATGGAATTGCTGCGTGAGCGTGCGGTAGGTTCTGGTCAATCGTTGTCGAAATATGTAGTTAACCTTATTCGTCATGACGAAGTTAATCCCGCATGGCCACGTGGCTACTGGGAAGACGTGTACGGTTCCTTGAATGACCTTACATTTGGGGCGCCTGACGAAGTTGACGTGCCACTTGATGACATTGTCCTTTTCGAATAAAGGGGGAGGACATGTATCTTCTCGACTCCGATACCTGCATTGAAATCATGCGAGGGCATCTTCCTTATGCTTACAAGGTTATGAAAAGCAAGATGCCGAGCGACTTTGGCGTACCGAGTATTGTGGAAGCAGAGCTTCGCTTTGGTGCAGAGAAAAGCGGCAACCCGCGTGAAGGCAGGTTTCTTGTTGATCGTTTTCTTGCTCCGTTGCAGGTTGTTCCCTTCGATTCGCGATGTGCGGTTCAGTATGCGGCTGTGCGCCATGATCTTCAAAAGCGAGGCTGCATGATTGGCCCGAATGACCTACTCATCGCTGCAACCGCTTTGGCCCACGGTGCAACGCTTGTCAGCAACAACATTCGAGAATTCAGTCGCGTGAAGGGTCTTCTCCTAGAATGCTGGGACGAAGTGGAGCTGTAGTGAAGTGAAGGAAGACGGGGTGTCGACAAGTTGCAAATCGCACGAGAAAGCCTGTGATGGGAAGGTCGCAGCAAAAAACCTTAACAGTGAGGTTGCGGTTTGACTATCGTAACCTCACTGTTATCGGTTGTTGGCTATGCTTGCAACTTCAAACGCCGTTTTATGCTGAGCATAAGGGCTGATAGGCTTGCGATAATGCCGGTTCCTGCCAAACCAACAAGGCCCATGTTGTGGTCGCCTGTTTGTGGAAGTGGTTTGGCGGATTCTGCTGAATCGGTAGACAGCTCGACAGCGCTATTGTCTGCGGTCATCGGCGCAGTAGCGGAGTTCTGTTCCGTGAGGGCCTGAGAGCTTTCGCTGATCACGCTGTAGGTTGCCTGCGCTTCGAGCATGCGTTGCTTGGCCTTCTCCAGCGATTGTTCCGTCTCTTCTTCTCGTTGTTCGGCGGCATGAAGCAAATCGTTTGCAATTTGTGTGTCTTCCTCGCTTGACGTTGCAAAGTGCTGTGCTTCTTCAAGCGTTTGCATTTTGTCGGTAAGCTCGGAAAGAGCGCTTTGGGCATCGTCGTGCAGCGCCTGCTTTTCAGCATAGATACGCTGCTTTTCATCCCGTGTGCTTTGGGCAGTGGCAAGCTTGTCGGATACATCCTGCTCGGCGTCGTACGCATTTTTAGCCTGCTCGGCAGCAGCGTCGGTCTTGCTTTGCGCAGCTTGTCTGTTGACTGTAGCGTTGTCAAGCGTAGCTTTTGCATCGCTCATTGCGGCCTGCGCTTGAGCGAGTGTGGCATCAACCTGCTCAAGATTCGCTATCGCTTCAGTTTCTGCCTGTCGCTTTTCTTCTACCAGGGAATTTGCTGAGTCAAGGGTGCTTTCGGCGGCGTTAAGGGCGTTTTGCTTGGCCGACACTCCTGCTTCCTTTTCGGCAAGATCGGTCGCTGCTTCTGCGAGCTGTTCCTTCGTGTGGTTAAGTGCAGCATGTGCGGCTTCGGTTACTCGTGCGGCTTCTTCGAGTGCGGCGGTCTTTTCCTCAATGTTTGCGTCGGAGGTTGCTAGAGCTTGTTCTGCGCGGGAAAGCGCGTCGGCTGCTTGAGCGAGGGCTTCATTTGCTGCCACGTTGCTGGCCGTCGTAGCGGTGATATTTAATTCTGCTTCGGATTGCGCAGTACGAGCGGAATCCAGAGTTGCTTGCGCTTGTTCGACGGCTCCTTGCGCATCTTGGAGGGATTGTTGATATTCCTTAAAGAGGTTTTCGAACTCGTCGACAGAATAGACATACTCATAGTTTGATGCTTTTGAGGCGCTGTATCCCGACGTGATGCCATACTGCGTGAATCCAGCTCCCATAACTTGGTTTGCGTTCCAGAAGAGGTTTGTGTAATGCCCGATGGTGACATCGCGTTGCTCCGCTTCGCTTTCGATGCGCTTTACATCGTCAGCTGTCAGCGGTGCGTTGATTCCCAGGCCGTCGCGTATTTTGTTGAACCGCGCCTTTTCCTGGTCGTACCAGCCGCGTGTGGGATCGGGATATCCGAAGGCTAGGTTTTCGCATGACACTAAAAGCAAAGAATGACGCCGTAATCCTGCTCCGCGGTCAGTTGCTGCTTGTGTAACCGCCATCAGGTAGAAGTTCGTTGAGGCAGTGCCCCCGTCGATGATGTTGCAGAAGTTTTCGTCGGTTGCACGGAGCTCGATGATCTTCTTCATGATGTCGATTCCTTTTTGCGTGTTTTTCAGCGAGATAGCATCCTTTACGTCGCCCGTTACCACAATCTTGCCATTGCGGTTTTCGCCGAAGTTGACGTTTTCGCCACCATACCAACGGGAGAAATCCTCTTTCTGGGCATCTTCGAGAACCTTGAGTGCCTGGTTCAGATCGTTGATTTGATCCTCTGTGAGATCGTCTTTCTGCAGCATCCACTCGATAAGACCAATAGAGCCTTTGGAGATGGCTTCATCGACTCCTTCCGCGCGGGCTTTGGCATCTGCGAGGTCGATTTCGGCGCGGGAAACCGCAGCGTCGGCCACTTCCTTTGCCTGCAAGGCTGCTTGTTCGGCGGCTTCAGCGTCGGCACATGCTTGCTCCTTGGCACTCACGTCGGCCAACACCGCGTTCTTGGCCGCAGCGTTAGTATCGCGTTGTTGCCGCGCGGCATCGAGTGCTGTTTGCGCTTGGGTTTGCTGCTCTTCTGCGGCTGTGGCCGATGCTTGCGCTTCGTCTGTGACAGCTTGGGCTGCTTGTACGGTTTGCCCTGCCTGATCCACGGCTATTTGGGCTTGGGAAAGCTCTGTCTGCGCGCGAGATGCTTCTTCTTGAGCGGCGGCTCGTGCGTCGTTCGCCACAGCTAGTTCCGTCTGCGCGGCAGCAATCTCTCCCTGCAGCTGTGCGCGGCCTTCGTCTGTGGCATTCGCTTCCGCTTGCTCGAAGGCTGCAGCGGCGTTGTCGTAGGCTGCCTGCGCGCTCGCTTCTGCTTGTTCGGCCTCTGATAACGCAGCTTGGGCTACCGAAAGCTGTGCCTGCGCTTCTTCGAGGGCTGTCTGCGCGATACGGTGGGACTTCTGCGCGCCTTCAAGTGTTGTTTCTGCTTCTGCGAGCTCACATTGGGCTGCGGAAAGTTCGGCTGTTGCGGCATTTGCTGCTGCTTGTGCGTGCTCCACTGCTTCGGGGGTGATGCCTGCGGCGGCGTTCTGTGCTTCTGCCAACGCCTGCTTGGCTGCTTCTTGATTGCTGACTGCTTGTTCGTATGCCGTGCGTGCCGCTTCTGCTTCAGCAACTGCTTCACTGTGGTTTTTTTCGGCGTCTGTTAGGTTTGTCTGCGCTTCGTTTAAGGCGTCGGTTGCTTCTTGAAGCGTCATAGCAGCAAGGGCTTCTTCTTTCGAGATGGTGGCACGGGCGACTGAGCTATCGGTATCGTTGTTGTTCGTCTGCGGTGATGCGTTTTCTGTCGCAAATGCCGATAAGGGTTGCGGGTTTGAGAAGGCAACGGCAGCTGCGAGAGCGACACATGTTCCCTTGCTGGCAATCGAACAAATAGATGTCTTTTCGTGCTTGGTGTTCGAAGGTACGGAAGCCATATTCTCTCCTTTTTCGTTGGGTTTTCTAACAGTGATAGAGTAGAATTCTAAATATCCTGAAAAAAGAGATTTTGAACGAGTAAAAAAATGGCCTAAGGCCGCGAACGTGCGTGTTGCAACGTTTGGGTAGTTTGTTGGAGCGTCAACAGTGCGTACCGTTAGGTGCGCTTCCTCCATGGAGATGCTTGGCGGGGAAGAAGGTGCGTTGTGCGAATTCACGATCAAATCAAAACGTCCCAAGGGCGACTTCCCTCGCGTGGGGCGCGGTACGTTACATATGACAACACTCCTGCAAGCATTGTGTTTGAGCTGCTGACGCCTCAGCAAGTTGTTACGCGTGAAGGTGAGGCTGCGCAATCGGATGTCGCTTTAGGCCTCGAAGACCTGTCTGTCATCAAGTTGATTTCGGAAGCGATTGCGTTTGCTGGAACAAGCGGCCCGCTTTTCGGGCGTTCCGACTGCGAAAGCATCGTCGATTGGCAGAGCGCCATTGCACTTGCACATGAGGTGGTGTCGCTGCAGGAAATGCTCAACGGAGCCAAGCCGTTTGTTCCCGCAGCTCTAAATATCGAGAAGATGACAGCATGCGTTTCGGGTACGGGGGCTGAGTTTTCCGTCTACACGGCATCGTTTGATATCGGTTGCTCGGATGAGTCAGCCTACGCTGCTATCATGCCGACGTTGCCATGGCTTAAAAAGTTTCGTCAGCAGCAGGGATTCGACTATTCGTTCATGTCGGCCGAAGTGGATGAGGGACACATCATCTTGTCGGCGTTTCTTCTATCGTTTGAGCGTGAGATATCGGCGCTTGACTTCGCGGCGGCATTCTCGTATTTCGCGAACGACGCGGCAGTCGTTGAGCAAGCGCTGCACGGCCTTGTGGGCGACGCGACTTTGATCTCGCAAGATTGGACGGTGGAAGGCGTGTTAGGTTTGCTTTCCACTGAACCGAACTTGCTGGTGAACGAGCTGCCGCTCGATGAAACCGATTCTCCGCATTTGCAGAAGCTGGTGTACGCAATCATATCGTTGCACTTGCAAGGCGTACGCATCGACGTGTTTAGTTCCACCGAAGGCGATGACTTCATGGCGTTCGACTGCTTCTTGAGTTATCTGTGGTATGGGTTCGCGCGCAAGCTCGGTCAGGTGAAGATTGGCTATTGCGAGCAATGTGGGCGAGGGTTCTCGCTCACGGGGCATCGGGGTATCAAGCGGCGTTTCTGTAGTGCTGAGTGCAAGACGAAAGCGAAAAATGCGCGTTCTAAAGAACAGCGAGACGAGGTGCGTCGGCGTTTTGCGGAGGGGGAATCGGTGGCTCATATTGCGAAAGCGTGCTTCCCGGGAGAATCGGCGCGTGAGGCTCGTTGTCGTGTAGTATCCAGCTTAAAAGGATGGAAGGCTCTGCAGCACGAACTGGACGCCGCCATTGTTGTGCGTGGCGATCAGCGTGCCTTCATGTATCGTCTCATCGACGAAGGGGTGATTACTGCCGCCGACGTAGCGAGCCGTGCACAATACCTCAAGGATAACCCAAGAACAGCAAAAGCCGCCCTCAAGTACGCACAAGGGGACCGGTAAGAGCAGGGGCGCGCTTCGTAGTGTGCTCGCCTGGTTGGTTAGCTTATCCCTATGTTTTTGTGAGTACGTATCTTCGCTCTTTCTCGGGTACTTATCGGCGTGTTGCTGCAACACCTGCGAAAACGGCAGCAGTGATTGCCGCATCTTTCGCCGCTTTGGATTCTTCGAGTATTTGCCCTTGCATGTTCAACATGGCGGACTGATAGTTGGACATTTCAAGAACGTTGATCGCTTCTTTCACGCTGTCTGCCTTGCCAAGTCGCAGGATTTCGTACAACGCACGCAAGGTGTAAGGATCGCTGTATTCGAACGCAAAGGGGTTATTCGGAACGGTAAGGTAGTGTTTGTATATTCCTTGGTAGATTTCTGATATACGCGATCTGACTAAGGGAATTCTTTTCTTTCGCTTCAAACGTTGTATAACGACGATGACCGAAGTGAGTACGCCCGGAAGAGCTACAAGAATTGTTATTGCTAGGTAATCTGGTTTGATGATCATGATGTCAGCGGGAATACTGGTGACGATGGCGAACAGGGGAATAAAAAGCAAGATGATTGCAATGGTCGGCCAAGCTTGTCGCTGGAGCCTTTGTAAGCTGGTAAGCTCGTTTTGAAGCATCCTGAGTTCGCTGTAGGCATCGCATTGCGTATCGAACTGAGAGCAGAGCCAGGCAACGCCATTAAGGATTTCGGTGCGTCGTCGTACGGCTACCTGCTCGTTTTCCCATACCGACAGACCGGCGAATGGCGCACCGCATTTTAAACAGAATCGGGCGTCGCCTGTATTCCTCGACCCGCATTTTACGCAGTACATTTTGAACCCCTTTATTCCAAGCTTGTCCAGTTAAACGATTCAGTGTCGGTTCTTATGGGATGCTGCTCTTCGAGAGCACTCATGAAGCTGAAATCTTTGTAATCCGATGATGACTCCGTTACTTTCGTACCATCGGGAAGTGTATGGATGATGGTGGAAGAGCCGGCATGAGCGTCCCCATCCCAGAAATACGATTCAACGAGAACAAGCTGGCCTTTCTCTATCACGTAATAGGAGACTTCGCCAGTCCAGGCACCGCCGCTGGCTTTGTTGATAATGCCCCCGTCTTTACAGAGGATGTAATGGTACCTATCCCATCCTTGCGCGAGAGGTTTCACCTCGTTATTGTAATAGGTGAAAATACACATGCCATCGGCAGAATCTAAATCACTATCTGTCGAATCGCACATGACAATAAGTTCGGGTATACCGTCAGAGTTGATGTCTTCGATGCAGTACCAAAATGCCGGATTGGATGCAAAAAGAGGGAAGAAGATGGTCGGAACATACTGAAAGCCTTCAAGATCGCTTCCTATAGGAGCAACGCCATTCATTTCTGCGTTGTCGTAGTCTGAATTGAAATCGGTATCGTCAAAGCTTTCACCTCTCGTGTGCCACAGATCGATCGCCTGTCGGAATTCGTCAACAACATCGGCGTAAGCCGTTTCGGCCTGTTGCGCAAGATCGGACTCCTCCGGTTCTGTTGACTCTTCGCTCTCTTGCGGCTGCGCGGGTGCTGCCTGTTCTGCGGGCTCGGCCTGCTGTTCTTGTTGCTGTGGGGCTATGACGTCGGTGTATACGCGGTATGCGGCGTAGGCGATGCCGGAAAGGGCCAGCGTGACCAGTACGACCAGTACTAGCGTGGGGATACGCCTGCGACTTTTGCCCTTTTGGCGGTCCATGGCTTGGGCAAAGGTGGTGCGTGCGGGCGCTGCCGAGGTGGTATCGGCAGCGCCTTCGGCGGTGCTAGCTTCCGTACCGGCCATGGCTGCAGCTTCGGGGGCTTCCATTTCCGCTCCTGCTGCGTTGGCCGGCGAGGCCACTATGCTAGTAGGTGCGCCACAGCTCGTGCAGAACTTTGCTTGGTCGGATAGTACGCTTCCGCATTTCGTGCAGTACATGTTGTTCTCCCGGTTAACCTACATTGCTCTTGAACGTGTCGTCATATAAGATACGCCACGTGCCCCGCTCTAAAACGAGGTTAAATGTGAAGGGTTCTTCCTGAATGATTGTCTCGTTGTCAGAAATAAGCTCAAAACGCCAAGTCCCCGATACGAATGCGGAGTTTCCATCGATGCTTTGACTGCTGTCCGCTATGCTCACGTGGTAGTCGATGTTCTCTCCTGCAAATGAAGACAAGTTGGGAAAGAGGTCTTTCACAAGACTTTCGAACACCGCGCGGCTTGCGCCGTCGGGAACAGCGAGTCCGATACTGTTCGCTGCGCTGTCTATCAGCGAAAACGTTGAATCGTATTTATTGCGCGTGTTCTCGTCCATGCAGGCGATGGCACGGTTCGCATCTTTTTCATCAAACGCGGCTGTGAACTCCTCTACGGTGGTGATAGGTGGGTTTACCTCTTCCACGTAGTAGCGATAAATGGTGTGTGCGGCATAAGCGACAGCGGAAAGCGCCAATGCCACAAGCGCAGCGAGTACGAGCACGTGAATGCGGATGTGGCTTCGGTGCTTCTGTCTATCCATGGCTTCGGGAAAGGTGAGTTGTTCCGATGTTGTGGTAGAGTTGTCGGCCGGCTTAACGGAATCGGGGTTGCCAACGTATTCGGTAAAGCGGGCTGGTTCGTCGGAATCGGCCTGTTCGTCAGCGGAGGCGTTCGGGATGCATGGTGCAGGCGAGCCGCAGCTCGTGCAAAACTTTGCATGATTGCTTATCTCGCTTCCGCATACCATGCAGAACATCCTAAACGCCTCCTTTTGAAATCACATCGCGCCAGCTGCGTGACTAGGCTTTTTCGATAAAATTGCCACCAAATGATAGATAGGAATCATTTCCGCTATCCATACTAACGAGGTACGAGGTCATATAGGAGCTCTCGGTTTCTACAGAGGTATTGAGTGCGTATGAAACCGCTGATCCATTTGAATCAGAAACGGTATTGCTGCGGCAATCGAAAGCCACGGAGTTGTTTGTATCCTTAAACGACACAGCGAAATTGGGCTGGCCAAACTCATGCGTGGGTTCGTTGGTTACCGCGCCAGTGAGATCTACGTTGTGATACTTATAGTAAGTCTTATCCTCTCGCTTGTTGTCGTAATCGATAACATAGTCCGCGTCGAGAGTCTCGCTGGTAGCATTCGAGAAGGAAAGAGAGGCTGTGACTTTGCCGTAATTCGATTCATCGGTGAGTTCGAACGTCTTGCCGGCCAGCTTCCACTCAGTTGCCTGGCCGGACAGCTGAGCCTCGCCCTGCATCTGCCAACCGTCTGTCTCGCTGAACGCGAAAGTGGCGGTGCTGGTGGCGGTGTCGGTGGCAAACCACATGTCGTAGCTCACCTTCTGCGTGGCGGTGCTGGTGTAGGAACCCTCGCCACCATCAAGAGTTGATGCGAAATCGGAAGTCGAGTATACGACGGCGCTATCTGAGGATTCCGTATTCTCGTCAATGAAGTCAACACCTTTCAAAGGTGTGGTGGTTGATGAGGTGATGCTGGGGTCTGAGAACAATACCCATTCGCCATTTTCCTTCATGTAGCTCACTTCACCCGTGAAGTCGGTTTCGAAGTTGGCGTTTGACATCGTGCCCGTAAATGTCGCCGTCACACATTCGAGTTCCGCGCCAAAGAGGTTTTGCTTGCTCTTCTGCTGATCGTCTACCTTGAAGTCGGTTATCTCGTAGGGTGATTCGTTAACGTAGTTCGAAGGCACCACGCCTGTGGTGGCGAAATTGCTTGCGTTGACGTCATCTCGCAGGCGGTCGTTTGAAATGGGGTTTGCGCCCATCACAGCGAATGCGACGATCGCGATGACGACTATGGCTGCCGCACATGCTCCCGCGATGATGGCGGTTTTCTTATTCTTGGGCGAAAGGGCCTTGGGTGCCGTGGCGCTCGCAGCGTTTGATGCGCTCTTTGTATTTGCGGTTGCTTTTGCGCTGGTGCCAGCGGCGTTACCTGCCGAGTGCATACCGGCGACAGGTTGTTTTCCAGAAGCACCTTCCGAAGGTTTTCCGGGTGATAAGGCTCCTACCTTGTGGCCGCATTCTGCGCAGAAAGCAGCGTTGTTCTCGAGTTGCTTGCCGCAGTTTTCGCAGTAGATCATGTTCCTTCCTTTCGTTAGTTCCTATGGTGATGCTAGGGAAACACTGATTAATGGTACTTACACTGAGCTTTTCATCTTCGCCATTGAGTTTTTGCTTCAAATTGCCTTGAGAGACCCTGTGAGGCACCTTCTATCCTTCTATGAGGTACCCTACCAGGGGTTT
>NZ_JAAKEA010000009.1:0-92111 GCF_011038935.1 Adlercreutzia sp. ZJ138
GTCTTTTACTTGATGCTGACTGTATCCCACTTGGCATGGTTATCTATCCTGGCAATGAGTCAGAAAAGCCGGTAATTCGCGAGGTTATATCCCAAACAAAGCGACGCAACAATATGTACGGGCGTACCGTGCGTGTAGCTGACAAGGGGCTAAACTGCGCCGATAACGTTAGCGATGCCATTTTGTCTGGTGATGGCTATATCTTCTCAAAGTCGGTAAAGCAGCTACCCACAACAGAGCTTTCGTGGGTATTATCCGATGAGGGCTGGTTAGACATCACAGATAAAGACGGCGAGATTATCTACCGGGTGAAGTCCTGTGTCGCAGACTTCGAATACAAAGTCACTACAGATTCTGGAGGTAAAAAGGCAGTTCCAGTTGAAGAGAAAAGGGTTGCCACGTTTAACCCTAAACTTGCCCGCAAACAACGTGCCGAGATTGACCGGCAGGTAGAAAAGGCGCGTCGCTTGCGCCTGTCGCAGGCCAAAAAGTCAGAGTATGGTGACTGTGCTAAGTTTGTGACCTTTAGTGCAGTTGACTCAAATGGAGAAGAACCTGATGCAAAGGTAGTGGCAACACTAAACCACACAGCCATCGAGAAGGCACGCCGTCTGGCAGGCTACAACATGATTGTGACCTCAGAGGCGTCAATGAGTGATGCTGATATCTATTCGACCTACCATAATCTCTGGCGCATAGAGGAATCCTTTAAGGCGATGAAGTCCCAACTTGACGCGAGACCTGTGTATCTGCAAAAGTCCGAATCGATCACCGGACATTTTCTTATCTGCTACCTATCGGTGCTGCTTGAGCGGCTCGTACAGCTAAAAGTGTTAGATGGGCGCTTTTGCACTGAAGAGATAATGAGACTTGCCCACAATTATCGTGTAGTTGAGGTCTCTGAGCGCAAATACGTCAACATCTCTAAGTCCTTACCCATCATCGACGAGCTGGAGAAAATGACGGGGCTGCCGCTGGGCAATTACTACCTTACGAAAGGACAAATCGATTCCATCGTCAACTGTCAATTCAACATACCCAATGTTCAGTAGTGCTGCATACCGAAGCACGTTCGAAGGACGAAACGACCCACCTGATGGCACCGATGACTTGGGTATACAACGTTTAAAAGACAAAGCGAAGTGTACCTACAAACCATGTCGAATTCTTAGCACCAGAAATGAAATCGAAACTCGGAAGTCAGGCATTATAAACGTTTCTGCGCGATCTGGAAGGTCTTCTTTAAGCACAGGCACGGGTGCTAAAAAACTGGAGCGAGACCGCTTTCGCGACCCCGCCCCTACAAAACCCGAAGGCTTTAACATGTAAGCTCATTATGACGGCATGGGAACCCAAATGTCAACGAGCTTGAAGAGGAAGTCGAAGAACGACACAACCGTGCTGTTCTTGCTGAGCTGGGGAAGCGCAACTTCGTAGCTTTTACGCAGGGCGTTCAGGCGCTCGGCATTCTTGTGCATGGCTGGCTCGCGCTTACAGAGTGCGTTTAAAGCATAGAGGGCGGCGGCCATCTGGGCTATCCGTAGGTTCGATAGCTTCGAGCGGCGGCTCTTCGTTCTGGAAATGCCATGTCTATTGAGCGATTCGATTATGAGGGAGTTCGTTGGGTAGCCCGCCGCCTCAGCTGCTTGCGTGAAACCGTTTGCTATGCAGTGATTATGCGCAGTAGCGTTCCTGAGCGCCTTGACGCTTTTTAGAACGTAGTGCTCCTGCAGCATCACGTCGTCTTCCCAGCGGGCGGCGCAGAACAGGTAGAAGTCCACGAAGGTACCGAAGTCGATGACCTCCTGGAGCACCCAGACAGGCATGTCTTCGATGTGATGCGCTATGAGGTCGCCCGTATAGATGTTGCGCCTATCGCCCGCTTGGCTCCTGGCGCGCATCGCGCCCTGGATGGCGTTGCGTCCCGCATGGTTCAGTCTGGCATAGAAATCGGCAACGATGCCGTAGCCGTCCTCGCCATGGTTTTCGACGCCTGCCAATACTTTCATCTTGGCAAAATGCTCCACATCCACCGTCACGGCGAGGAAGGCGTCGCGCAGTTGCCTGTCGAGCGACGAGAGCACGGCCAAGTGACCGAAGTCGAGGTTGATATAGCTCCCGGCTTCGGGACCTCCCGTTTTCCGTTCGTAGAGCTTACGGTACGACGTTATGCGCAGGTAGTTGTTACCGTTAGCGAGAAGGTCAGCCGCCTCCTCTTCGCTGAGCAAATCGAATGTGATGCCCTTTGCCTTTAAGCGGGCGATTTGCTGGTCTACGGTTAACAGCGGTTTTCTATGCCGTAATTCGGTGGCTTCTATCGGTTCTTCCATGGCGCTCCAATCATATCGATAGGAATTCTACCAGTTTGCCGTGTGGTGAATTGGTATAGCGCCACATGTTGTGGCAGCTTTGGTGCGCAAGAGCGTGGCCGAGCAGCTCAGCATACGGCATCTGATTTCGTGAACCGTCACATCGAAGCGATTGACGTCAAGTTGGAATCGGGTACTATACAGTCAGCAAAGCGCCCGAACGGTGTGTAATACACCTACCTCCGGCGCTTTCTTTGCGTTTGGGGCGCGCTTAGCGTAACGACCTCACCCGCGTAGTGCGTGTCAAAAGATCCTTAAGCTTAATGCCCATCTATTTTTACTTTTTTACGCTTCCGGCACAGCGACAGCAACAAGGCAAGTTACTATCGGTAGGGCGCAACCATAGGTACCGCCACAGCGAAGTGTTGCTTTCGGTAACGCGAAACCTTTTCAGAAATGCTTTCGGCGTAGTGGTAGCAGCGGTGCAAAACTCACTCATTATCCGCTTGTCTACATGTTGTACAATCTGATTTAGGTGGTCAAATGGTGGTCAACTAGGTGGTCATTTGGTGGTCACGTGATAAAGCGATTATTCAAGCGACCTAAGAAAGGAGAAAGAAAAAGCAGGTCAGATAACCTTTTTTAATTATCCAACCTGCTGATGTTTTGGTCGCGGGGGGAGGATTTGAACCTCCGACCTTCGGGTTATGAGCCCGACGAGCTGACCAGACTGCTCCACCCCGCACTATGTTCGACGCCTTAACGGCAAGAATTCATAATACTCGGAACACGTACGTCATGCAAACTGTTTCTTGCACGACCATAAAATGCACATAAACGCGCACCGCTCTCACCCGAAAGTCAATTTGCGAGGCTAGCCGAACACCCTCCTTCAAAAGAGCGTTTTCTCCGTACTGCTCCGTACTGCTCCGCACACTGCTCCGTACTGCTCCGTACTGCTCCGCACACTGCTCCGTACTGCTCCGTACTGCTCCGCATCACTCCGTACAGCTCCGTACACAGCTCCGTAGTGCTCGTTCCAGCGCACGTTATCTGCGCATTGCGATTCCTTTGCAAATTTGTATTCCATTGGCAGCAAGCTGACGTACAATCGCGCACGTCACGTAATTCGAACAGTCATGCACGTCGTGTAAGCTGCGCAGGCGGTAAATCTTTAAGGACAGCACGAAAGGAGCAGTTCTCATGCCCGTTATCGACGCACATGCTCACATATACCCCGCGCGCATCGCCGCGCGTGCCGTCGATTCCGTGAGTTGCTTCTATTCCCTGCCCATGTTTGCAGACGGTCCCGACCGCGGCACAGCCGATCATTTGCTTCGCGCAACGAACGAATCGCCCATTACGCACTTCATTGTGCATTCCGTTGCTACCACCGCACACGCCGTGGAATCTATCAACACCTTCATCGCCGAGCAGTGCCGGCTGCACTCGCAGTTCATCGGCTTTGCCACCATGCACCCCGATTACGCCGACCCCGAGCGCGAAATCAACCGCGCTATCAGTCTGGGCCTGCACGGTATTAAGCTGCATCCCGACTCGCAGGCGGTAAACATGGACGACCCGCGCCTCATGAATGTCTACGAAATCATGCAGGCGAACGACATGCGGCTTGTCATGCACACCGGTGATTTCCGCTTCGATTACTCGAACCCCGAACGCCTTACTCGCATTCTTAAAGCGTTTCCAAACTTGGTGGTCGACGCCGCGCACTTCGGCAACTGGTCGAAGTTCGACGTAGGCTTCGACATCTTGCATCGTTTCGAAAATGTGTTCGTCGATGCATCGAGCTCATCGTTTTGGCTCGGTAAGCGGCACGCTTGCGAGCTTATTCGCTTGTGGGGAACCGACCGCGTGATGCTTGGGAGCGACTATCCTATGTGGAGCCCTGTTGCCGAATACGACTTCTTGGACAGCCTTCCCTTCACCGACGACGAGAAAGACCAGCTGTTCTGGCACAATGCCGAGCAGTTCCTCGGGTTCAGTGTGGCTTAGCTTTCTTCCTCGGTTCCTCGGGTTCAGTGTGGCTTAGCCATTCAGCGTGGCTTAGCCGTTTCGAAGTCAAGCCTTCTTTAGCTTTCTTCCTCGGTTCCTCGGGTTCAGTGTGGCTTAGCCATTCAGCGTGGCTTAGCCGTTTCGAAGTCAAGCCTTCTTTAGCCTTCTTCCCCGGCTTCTTTCTCGACGCGATCGATGGTCATGCGGAACGTGTCAATGCGGAAACGGTCCATTTGTTCGATGATAAACGTCACCGTGCAGCCATGACTGTCGGTCAGCTGGGCAACGTCGCCTACTGCGGGAATGCGATCAAGCACGTCGAGAAGCATGCCGGCCGCCGTTTCGCATTCTTCTGCCTCGGCGGGTTTGAATCCCATCAGATCGATCAGATCATCAACGGGCATCAATCCCTCAACCAGATAGCTGCCATCGGCCTGCTGCCGTGCGCCTTCAATGCTGCCGTGCGAGTACTCGTCGTCGATGCGCCCAACGATCTGCTCCATGATGTCGCTCATCGTGACCACGCCAGCTGTACCGCCATGTTCGTCGACGACCACGGCGATCTTAGTCTTCTCTTCCTGCAGCGTCTGCAAAAGCCGCGCCACCTGGATGTTTTCGGACACGCCAATGAGTTCGTGAAGAGGCAAGTCGTCGATACTCGCGCCCGCGGGCATCGTGTAGAGGTCCTTTACGTGCACAAAACCGACAATGCGGTCTTTGCTGCCGCGGCACACGGGGTAGCGCGTGTACTTGTACAGCTGCACGGTTTCAAGGTTTTCCTGCAGCGAGTCTTCCAAGTCGAGGCAGATCACATCGGTACGCGGCGTCATGATAGTGGCGGCGTCCTTGTCGCCCAAGTCGAAGATGTTGTCCACGTATTCGTTTTGCTCGACGCTGACCAGGCCACTTTCCGTGCTCTCGTCAATCAGCAGTTGAATTTCCTCGGCCGCATATACCTCGTGCTCGTTCGCGGGATCGTGCCCTGCCATGCGCACAACCGCGTTGGTAATGCCGTTGAACAGCACCATGATGGGGTACGTAATGCGGTAAAACCACATGAGTGGGCTGGCTGTGGCAAGAGCGAATTTTTCGGTGGAGAAAATGGCAAACGACTTCGGGATCAACTCGCCTGCCACTACGTGCAGCGTGGTCATGAGGAAGAAGCCCAAGCCAACCGCAATGGCCGACACCGCAGCGTCGGGCAGTCCAAACAAAGCGCACACGGGGCGAATAAGCTCGGAAAACGCCGGCTCTCCCAACCAACCCAACGCAAGAGATGCCAACGTAATGCCCAGCTGACATGCCGAAAGGTAGGCGTTTACGTTATCGGCGACGGTTTTTGCCGCCTGAGCACCGAGCTTTCCTTCTTCGATGGCAAGTTCAAGCTGCGACCTTCTCACCCTTACCAGCGAGAACTCGGCGGCGACGAAAAACGCATTCATGAGCAGGAACAAAACAACCAGAATCAAGCTGAGCGCAACGGGCATGGCAGACGCGATCCTCCTAGAAAGCTCGTAAAGCGGAAGGACGGTTGCTCCCCTCCGCAGCGCATCGCATTCGATGCGCCGACAACATATACGTGCATCATTACAGTGTAACGGTTGCACAACTCCACGCAACCGGGAAACGCCATTGTGGAATTACAAAACGATCCCGTTATTCCCGTTATTCTCAGAGTTACGCGTAGCTGCGGTGTCCTCAAGCGCTGCTGGATTGAGCACACAACCTAAGCCTGTTGCGAACCCCGTACGATTCAATGTTACCATGCCGCGCTCTGCGGAAAGTGGCGGTGTGGTAACGCCACGTGTCGCTTCGCGCCCCACAAGTCCAAGATCGCCCGCCGGTACCACGCCGGGTAGCGTTTCAAACGTGGCGTGCAGTCGTTTCGACGCATCAGTGCTTGCTCCCGCACTGACCCATACCGTCACGCCATGGGTGCGGCACAGGCGCACGAACTCCAGCGCCGGCTGCACGCCTCCCATTCTGCCAATATTTACAGACAGGTGCTTGAGCTCTCGGTTCCTGAGCGCTCGCAATGCGTCTTTCGGCACAGCAAGCGCTTCACTCATTCCCAGTGGAGTGCGCATACCTCGCTGCAAACGGGCTGTGCGATCGAAGATGTCCCCATGCACCGTAAGCGGAACCTTGCGCGGGTCGAGTGGCTCTTCAATCCACGCAACACCCAGCGAGTCAATGGTGCGCAGTTCGTCCATATCGGTTTCAGTGAAGCTTCGTCCTGCGTCGATGATCAGCTTCGTAGCACCAATCGCATCGGCAACCGCCACCGCACACACGCTCGCACTGCCGGGGTGAACCTTCAACCGCACGCAGGGGCTTCCAGTTCGCATTTGCGCCACTGCAACGCGAGCTGCGGCTACCGGATCCGTTTCGTCAACCAGGGCGGCTACAGGTACGCGCCCGTTTGAATTGCCGCCGATCAGCTTCCATAAAGGAGCGCCGACAATTTTGCCGTACAGGTCCCACAGTGCCGGCTCGATGGCACCGCACGCACGGGGATGCTGCACGGCCTGTGCGTTTAGTGCGAACACATCGCTTACTTCGGACGGATGCAAAAACACGTGAGAAAGCACGATCGGTGCGAGCACCTCTTTGAGCACTGCTTCGTTTTGGGCAACATCGCCTGCAGCGTTCCATCCGCCCGTGGAAACGGCAAGCTCACCAATGCCGCTGCGCCCCTGATGATCAATCACTTCTACGATCAGCGTTTCGCGTGCTGTTTCACGTGCGTTCGCATGTTCTCCTAAGGGATAAGCACCATGTGCCGATGAGGGCAGTTTCACACGGCGAACAACAACGTTTTCAACCTGGATGCGTTCGTCGAAACGACGAAGCAGTGCTTGCCGGTCGATTTTGCCCGTGCCGAGCATCGGCATTTCATCGATTACGCACACGTGCTTCGGCAGATGAAGCTTCGACATGCTGCCTGCAGCCATTTCTTTCACGGCGAGGGAGAAGCGCGTATTGGACATGTTCGCCATCTTCAGCGCATGCTGGTGATCGGTGGACCTATTGGTTCCATCGGGCGTTTGTGGGAACGACTCAACGCGGCGCGGCTCGCGTACCACGAAAGCGATCGGGCGGCGTCCCCATGTTTTGTCGGGTGCTCCGAACACGAACGCATCGGCAACGCCGGGAATGCCCAACAGCTTTTGGCGAACCTCTTCGGGGTAGATGTTCTCGCCACCCGACACGAACATATCGCTCACGCGTTCTTTTACGTACAGCAGTCCGTTGTGAATAGCGCCGATGTCGCCGGTGAGGAAAAACCCGTCAACTGTCCATGCGGCATGGGCGTTCAAGTAGCCAGAAAACACACCGGGACCCTTCACCGCTAAACGGCCGAAGCCGTCGCTTCCCGCTCCCACGATGTGCGCCTGATAGCCGGGCAACAGTTTCAATCCGCCCTTGTAGTTCATATCGATCAGGGCATTTGCCACATGGCTCGACGTTTCCGTCATGCCGTAACTCACGTACACACGCGCCTGCTTGCCCCATGCGACTTCCAGCGTGCGCGAATTCGGTGCACCGCCGCCCAGCAAAATGCAGGTGTAGCGCTTCAATGCGGCGCTCCGCTCGCTTTCGCACATATCCTGCAGCATCTTGTCTACAACGGCGATGTGTGTCGCGTTGCGTCGCGATGCGTCGGCCAGCACCTTGTCGGCGTCGAAATGACGGTACAGCAGAAACGGTGTGCCGTTTAAGATGCTGCGCACCACAACCTGCAGCCCCCCGATATGGTAAAGAGGCAGCACCGCTTGCCACATGCCTTCGCCGCGACGACCCAGTACCGCATTTGCCGCTAAAGCCGCTTGGCTCAAATTTGCCCACGACAGCGCCACTGCTTTCGGTCGGCCCGTTGTGCCCGACGTGAACATGATGACCGCGCGAGCACTCTGATCGAACACGTGCTTCGCGTGGTCTGCGAAGTTGATGGCGTTTTCCAACGCTTCCTGCCGGGCCATTTCTTCGCGGCGAATGAGCGAGTCGCGACCACCCGTTGCACGCCCGAGTGCTTTGCTCGTGCGGACGTCGGCGGTTTCCACCCTCGTGCGGGTAACAAACGACGTGCGCGACACCCGCTCGTTTGCGGCCGCTTGCGCCGCGCCCGAGCGAACCCGATGCAGTTCGCCGCCCAAAAACGTTTCGACTCGATCCATGATGGCTTCGATATTGTTCTCATCAATACGAAACGCCACGTGAACGCCAGGATCGCGCTCAACTTCCATTAGGCGATGCATCTTTTCAGATTCGCTTAAGCGGTTGTTTATGGCAATGAGTGTATACCCGCCGTATCCAGCGGCAAGCAGAAGGAATACGCCAGCAGCGCGGTTGCGGACATCGACAGCAATGCAGTCGCCCTGACGAGCTCCCTTGTCTCGGAGAAGCTTCGCCAGCGCAGCAGCGTACAGGCGCACCTCGCGATACGAGTATGCGGTTTCCTTATCCGCTCGCTCAACGTCCGTGAAAAACGTGCGAAGCGGATTTTGCCGAGCCATGTTCTCGAACGCGCTGATCATCGCGTGTTCGTCCTACCTTTCCTTGCCAACGTGGTTTCACCGTGCTATTAACTGCGCCTTTCGGAACTTCCCTCCACAACACCGCCGAAATGGGGGAGTTGTGCTGAAAGACGCTCGAGTCCTTGCAGCTTTCTTAGGGAAACTTAGGGAAGCGACTGAAGTCGGGTGCGCGCTTTTCCTTAAACGCATCGCGTCCTTCTTTCGCCTCGTCAGTGGTGTAATACAGCAACGTGGCATCGCCGGCGAGCTGCTGTAAGCCCGCAAGTCCGTCGGTAGCGGCGTTAAACGACGCCTTCATGAAGCGCAGGGCTGTGGGACTAAACTGCATCATCTCGCGCGCCCATGACACGCATTCGGCCTCCAAATCGTTGAAGGGCACCACCTTGTTCACCATGCCCATTGAAAGCGCCTCGGCCGCCGTGTACTGACGGCACAAATACCAGATCTCGCGCGCTTTCTTTTGCCCTACCATCGCGGCCAAATACCCCGCGCCATAGCCCGCGTCGAAGCTGCCGACCTTCGGACCCGTTTGCCCGAACTTCGCCGTTTCCGCCGCAATGGATAGATCGCACAGAATGTGCAGCACGTGGCCGCCGCCGATGGCGTAGCCATTTACCATGGCGATCACCGGCTTGGGAACCACGCGGATGAGGCGCTGTAAGTCGAGTACGTTTAGGCGCGGAATGGAGTCTTCGCCTACGTATCCGCCGTTGCCGCGAATTTTCTGGTCGCCGCCAGAACAGAACGCCTGGTCTTGCGGGGCGCCATCGTGATTTGCGCCTGTGAGAATGATCACCCCAATTTCGGCGTCGTCGCGAGCAATGCTAAACGCGTCGTACAGCTCGTTTACGGTAAGCGGCGTGAAAGCGTTCCGGCGATGCGGGCGGTTGATGGTTATCTTGGCAATACCATCGCATGTTTCGTAAATGATCTCGCGGTATTGTTTGCCCGCGCGCCACGCTTCAGCCATATGCGAATCCTCCCATGCGAGCGAACTCCGTCGAGCGCAGCCGAAGCGCACCGCAACAACTTGATGCGGTGGGCAAACAGCCTCTTATTCATATGCGCACAAGCGGAGAATCGCCTCGCGTCATGTTGTCGAGTGCGCCTATGGTAACGCATCGTGCCTGATTACCCGGCCGAGAAGCGTCGAACGAGGGGATGAATTCGCAGTTTATCCAATTCTTATCAATGACACCGACAGGAGCTCCGTTGCGCCCGCATGCCTGCGTGTCGTTGCGACCGCGTGTCCGTGCGCCGTTGTGCCCGCGTTGCGATCGTTGCACCTGAGTTGCGCCTGCATTGCACTCGCATTATGCCCGCGCACCGCCAAGTTGCTCCTGCGCTCCTTAGAACGCGGCGTCTACCGGCTCGCTTACCCGCACGTTCTCGCGTCCGCGCATGAGTTCGGTCACCTTACACAACAGCTCATCTTGCGTGCCGTCGAGCATGCGCAGCACCAGCGTTACCTCTTCGGCGTAGCTCACGTCAATCGTTTTCGCACCGCATGCCGCCGCGACCGCCATCATGCGGTCGTAGTTGGCATACGGAAGCTGCAACGTCACGTCAACACAACGAGACACCACCACCAGGTGCGCCGCTGCAATGCCCGCTTGCGTTGCCTGCGTGTATGCACGCACCAAGCCGCCCGTGCCCAGCAGTACGCCGCCGAAGTAGCGCGTCACCACCACGCACACATCGGTAAGCCCTGCATGACGAATTGCTTCGAGTGTGGGAAGCCCTGCGGTTTTCTGCGGCTCGCCGTCGTCGGAATACCGCACGCGTCCCGCCTCGCCTGCGCCACCTGCTCGCAGCACGTAGGCGTACACGTTGTGCCGTGCCATGCGGTTTGCCGCGCGAACTTCTTCCAGAAATGCGAGCGCTTCTTCTTCGGTTTCCACATGGGCGATCTGCGCGATAAAGCGGCTTTTCTTCTCTTCGATTTCGCTGATGGCGCGCCCTTCTATGGTTGTGTAGGATTCCATGGCCGATCACCGCCTGTTCGTAAACCAAGCGCGAGCCAGCGCCTCGATGCCCGGTTCGATATCCTGCTCGGGGATAGCCGAGAACCCCACCAGCACGCAGCTTCCCAGTGCGTGACCGTCGGTTGTCCAATAGCGATCCGTGCCGTACACGCGCACGCCTTCTTCGCGCGCCAGTGCGATGAGTTCGCCTTGGCTGCGCCCATCAAGAACCTCAAGCAACACATGCAGACCACAACCGTGCTCAAGCACGCGCACCTTATCTTCCATAGTTCGCTTGATGGTGTCCATCAGTACAGTGTGCTTGCGACGGCTGCGCGCTTGCAACCGCCGCAAATGGCGGTCCCATTGTCCGCTTGCCAAATAACGCGCCAAAGCTTCCTGCATCAACCACGAAACTGCCGGGTAGGCGTTCGAGAATTTCTCGTCCCATTGATGGCGCAAAACCTTCGGCAGAATCATGTAGCTTATACGAAGCGCCGGCGACAGCGCCTTGGAAAATGTACCCAGATATATCACGCGGTCGGCGTTGTCCTGCGCAAATAAAGCTGGCTGACGCTCGCCCCGATAACAGAACTCATGGCAGTAGTCGTCCTCGATAATGTAAGCGTCGGTGTCTTTCGCCCACGTGAGAATACCCTCCCTTACTTCGGGCGACATGGTGCCTCCGGTGGGGAACTGGTTGGCGGGCGTTACGTACAGCAATTTTGCGTCGCTGGCGTGAAGGGCTGCCATCATCGCATCGGCTCCCTGTGTTACGGGAATGAGCCGAATGGGAAACCCGTTTCCCTCGAAGACCGACCGTGCCCCATCGTAACCAGGCTCTTCCATGGCAACGGCATCGGTTGCTGTGTCGAACAGCAAGCACAACCGTTGCAGGGTGGGCTGCGTGCCCCCTTGCACAATGATGTTTTCGGCACTGCAGTGAATATCGCGACTCGCTTGTGCCCGACGAGCGATTTCGCAACGAAGCGCCCATTCTCCCTTGTCATCGTCGTAACTGCTGGCCTGTACAAGATCGGGCTCGAGCAGAATGTCGTTTAAGATCGACCTCCACGCTGCTGCGGGAAAGGTCCCTGGCTCCAAATTCCCATACGTGAAATCGTAGCGCGCCGGCGCAAGATCAATCGAGGGCAACGTTGGCTCGCTCACTTGTTGTTCTTCACGCCACGTTGCTGCGCGGGCTGCAACGGCCGTTTCGCCACTCATGTCTTCAACGATGAAACCCGAGCCCGGTTTGCTCGCCGTAAAGCCCTCTTGTGCGAGCAGGCGGTACGCCGCATCAACGGTGTTACGCGAACAGCGGAGTTCCTCGGCAAGTTCCCGAATGGAGGGAAGTTTCGACGCAGGCGGATACACGCCCAGCAGAATGTCTCGAGAAAGCTGCGTGTATATCTGTTCGTAAAGGGGAGTCGATGACCGCTGGTTGAGATGGATCATGCAGTTCCTTCCGCTTTTGCTGCCGCTTTCTTTCTCGTCGCAACATGCCTTTGTTTTCGCTGCCTCGCGCGTCCATTTCGTGGATCTTCATGAAATCGTCACCTAATAATACTCGTCAACCGTCCCTTTACGCTCAATTTCTGCCCAACTATGCTGAAAAAAGAATTGCGGACGCACTTTGGATGGTTTCTGCGCACCGTGCCGAAGCGTCGCCCGTGCTTTCTAGGGAAACACTGCTGCAAATGTAGGAATGGCGGGATGAATCAGCGTTTCCCTAAAGGGAGGAATGTGAAAGGAGGGATGGTTTATGAAAAGAAAGAAAGCTCTTGTGGGCATGAGCGCAGTCTGCACCGTTGCACTGATCGCAGGCCTCGTAGCATGTACTCCTACAAGCTCGTCTTCTGATTCATCAACCGATTCAGACAAGGCTTCGACGGCAACGTCCGCAGAAGTTCCCAACCCTGATAATTTCGAGTACGGTGTGATCACCGCTGATGGGTGGTCTGAGGTGTACCCGAACCAGTACGCAACGTACAAGGCGATGGGCGAAAACGA
Organism: Adlercreutzia sp. ZJ138; assembly: GCF_011038935.1. Taxonomy (NCBI): domain Bacteria; kingdom Bacillati; phylum Actinomycetota; class Coriobacteriia; order Eggerthellales; family Eggerthellaceae; genus Adlercreutzia; species Adlercreutzia sp. ZJ138. The sequence goes on from NZ_JAAKEA010000009.1 coordinate 12,838, forward strand.
TGGGGAAAAGCACGACTATCTGGAAGTGTATCCGGCACTGAAGACCATGTACGCTGGCTATGCCTTCTCGCTTGGCTATGCTGAGCCGAACGGGCATCTGGATTCGCTGACTGACGTGGCCGAAACGCCGCGTACGCAGGAAAAGGAACAGAACGGAAACTGCATCACGTGCAAGACCCCGCAGTTCACCGCGCAGGTGAACAGTGGCGATGAAGCCGTGAATCTGGAAAAGTTCAACGACATCATTGGTAACTACACCGAGCCTATCAGCTGCTACAGCTGCCACGAGAATAACCCCGAAGAGGTTGTAGTTCCGAGCGCGTACTGGGCGAAATCAATAGGCGCCGACGCGACTGCGGTTCCCGTTGAAGCGCAAACGTGTGGCCAGTGCCACAACGAGTACTACTTCAGTGGCGAGAACAAGGTTGCAACGAACCCCTATGAGGGTCTTGAGGCCATGACGCCCGAAGCCATTCTGGCGTACTACGACGAACATGAGTACAAAGACTTCGCTTCCAATCTCACCGGCGCGCCGATGATCAAGGTGCAGCATCCCGAGTTTGAAACGATGTACGGCGGCAAGGGTTCGTACATGGGTAAGTTGGGCTACACCTGTGCTGACTGCCACATGGGTGCAACCAAGGCCGAGGACGGCACCGAGTTCTCGAACCACAAACTGCAAAGCCCGCTGGACAACCCCGAACTGATCGAGAACGTGTGCAGCGATTGCCACGATGACCTCGTCTCTCAGGTGAAGGAAATCACCGACGAGTTGGGCGATGGTGAGAACGGACGCACAAAGCAGGTGTCCGAGCGGATCGAGCTGCTCATTAACACCACGGCTGAGAAGTACTCCGCAGAAATCGCTGAATTCCAGGCGGCCGCTGACGCCGGTACCGCTGGCATGTACGCCGCCGGCGAACTGGGCGAACTGCAGAGGCTACAGCGCGTGGCGCAGTTCTATTGGGATTTCGCCATGAATGAAAATTCCGAGGGAGCCCATAATTCAACGCTTACCCGCGCATGCCTCGACATGGCGGAAAGCACCGCTGACGAAGGTCTCGCCAAGCTTGGCGTTGCTTAAGCGTTAACGCGTTTCACTGTTAGCTTCACTGTTAAACCGCGATGGCCTGCATCGTTAACACAGCAGGCCATCGCAACCGCGGAAGGGCGGCGTGCGCAGAGCTTAAGCCGCCCTTCATAAGGAAGGCTTCAATCTTTTGAGGAAGGCCCCCGAACTCGAAGCACATCCCCTCTCCGCTTCGGGTTCGAGGGCCTTCCTTGTTGCTGGCTGACTCGCGAACCCGCGGCTGACCCGCGAACCCGCGAACCCGTGTACGGTAACCAACCTCGCGTGAAAAAGCTGAAATAATCGCGAGTTCGCCCTTGCATTCGATCGGGTACTCCGCTAATATAGACAACCGCTTCGCAAGGAAGCAACTATGTGCGGGCGTGGCGGAATTGGCAGACGCGTACGGTTCAGGTCCGTATGGGGGCAACCCCATGGAGGTTCAAGTCCTCTCGCCCGCACCATATAAGAAATCGCAGGACAGCTCAGACGTGGCTGTCTATTTTTTTTGCACGAGGGTTAAACCGGGATAGTCTTTACACGTGGTTTTTTGACTTCGCTGCAAACCGCACCTCGTCGATTACCGAGTACACCCCGAGAGCAATTATCACCAGGGTAAGTCCCGTCACGAAGCTCGCTATCATGGGGTCTGAATCTATGAGCGCAAGGGATATCGCAAGAAAGGCGATGCCGATCATGATCGAGTGTGCTGCTTCAAGCAGGGAGCCTTGGCTTGTTCTCGTTTGAGCGGCGGCAATAAGCTCGAGCGTTTGCTTGTCGTCGTAGAGCCGCACGCTGTTTGGTTCCGCATCTTCGCCATCGAGCAGCTCTGCAACCGATATCCCGAGCGTTTCGCAAAGGATCGGGATGGTGGCGTAGTCGGGCATGCACTTTCCGGTTTCCCATTTCGATACCGTTTTGTTCGAAACGTTGAGCATTTCTGCAAGCTGGCCTTGCGTGAGGTTTTTCTGCTTGCGCTTGAGGGCGATGTAGTTTCCAATAGACATCTGATTCATGGTTCCTCCTCATGGGGGTTGGCTCGGTTGTGACACACATAAAGTGAACCAGAAACCTACATAATAGCTACCCCTCGGCTGGCGATTATGGGTGGAAATGGTCGTCTTTCCAAAATGATAGAGCGCTTGCTGTTCAATAGTACTTACGTTCCAGAGATCTGAGTGAGATTGTTCATTTAAATAGAAAAATAAATTAAATATTAAATAATGTATTTACAAAAAGATAATACGCTTCTATAATCCAAAACATCTCAAACGTCCAAGGTGTTTTGAGCGTTGAGAGTAGTTGTAGGACCGTGTGTCAAGGCCGTTAAGAAAGGAACTGCGCTATGGCCAAGTACATCATGACCGACCCGAACTTCAGCGAGGGCACAGACCAGGAAACCATTGATGCGATTGTTGCTTGCTTCCGCGATAAGCCCGGCATCAAGCTGCTCACCGCTGAGCCCGATCCCGACTTCGGTCGTCTCCCCATCGAGCTTCTGGGTACCATGGACGCTCTGAAGCCCGCCCTGCTTGAGGCGTGCAAGGTCGCGTACGAGAAGATTGACATGAACAAGTACACCGGCCGTCATCCTCAGATTGGTGCCGTTGACACCATCGAGTGCTACACCGTTGGTGACACCACGGTCGACGAGGTCAAGGAGTTCTGCGAGGATCTGGGCAAGACGATCTGGGAGCAGTTTGAGGTTCCCGTTTACTTCACTGGCCAGAATGCTCGCAAGCCCGAAAACGAAGGTCTGACCTTCATCCGCAAGGGTAACTACAAAGGCGCTAAGGAAGACGTTCCCAATGATCCTAATCGTAAGCCTGATTACGGCCCGCAGAAGCTGCATCCCACTGCTGGTGCCACGATTGTTGGCTGCGTGACCGAGCATGACGGTTACTTCAACGTTTTGCTGGACACCGAGGATCTTGAGATCGCTCGTAAGCTGGCCAGCTACGTTCGCGGTCGTACCGGTGGCTTCAAGAACATCCAGGGTGCTGTTGGTCTGCCTCAGACTCATCGCCGCACTGGCAAGCGCTGCGTCATGGTTTCCTGCGAGATTACCAACCCCAATGAGACGCCGCTCCATCGCGTGTTCAACCTGCTTCGCGACGAAGCCGCTCGCTATGGCGTCAACGTTCTGTGCTCTGAGATTTGCGGCACTGTTTCCGCAGAACTGCTCGTGAAGACCGCCGAGTGGTATCTCAAGCTCGAGTCCATCAACGGTCCTTGGGACTACGACAAGCAGATCATCGAGAACCATCTGCTCGAGCTCGCTTTGAGCGAGGACTAGTAGCAATCTGTTAGCAACAGACGAGCTAATTTACTGCAAAAGAGACAAATAATAAAGGAGAGAGGCAGTTTGAGAGACTCCTGCCTCTCTTTTTTAGATCGAAAATCCTGTCAACAAAGTAGTTTTACGGAGCAAGAAAGGAGTTTTCCATGCTCGTAGAAATGAATCTCAAGGAGTTCAACGACACTCTTGGGAGCGATGCTCCCGCTCCTGGCGGCGGCAGCGTTGCGGCGCTGTCTGGCTCGCTTGGCGCAGAGCTGGTTTCCATGGTGTGCAACCTCAGCTTTGGCCGCGCCGATTTGGCTGACTTTGAGGCCGAGCTCAAGGAAGCGCAGAAGCAGGAGTCTGAGCTTGCTGCGGAGCTGACCGAGCGCGTTGACCTTGACACTGAGGCATTCAACCAGGTTATGGCTGCCTTCAAGATGCCCAAAGAGACCGAGGAAGACAAGGCTGCACGCAGTGCTGCGATCCAAGAAGGTTACAAGGCAGCCATTGCTTCTCCGCTCACCACTGCGCGTGAGTGCGTTGAAGTGATGCGCGTTGCTCGTCCTCTGCAGGGCAAGATCAACACCAACGCAATGAGCGATTTTGGTGTTGGTGCGTTGATGGCTTATGCGGGTCTTGAAGGTGCTGTCATGAACGTCCGCATTAATCTGCCCGTTATCAAGGATGAAGCTTATAAGGAAGCAACAGAAGCTGAAGTTGCAGCTCTTCTGAAAGAGGGCGCTGCTCTGCGTGATGAGCTTTACGCCTACACCTACGATAACCTCGCTTAAATCGAGTTACGTTCTGCCGTAGAAAGGTTGATCCACATGCCTAAGTCCGATATCGAGATCGCTCAAGAAGCGACTATGCTCCCCATTGCGGAGATAGCTTCTAAGGCTGGTATTCCAGAGGAAGCGTTGGAGTACTATGGCCGCACCAAGGCTAAGGTTAATATTCACAGTTTGAAGGATGTTCAGCGCAAGGGAAAACTCATTCTTGTTACCGCTATCAACCCCACTCCTGCCGGTGAGGGCAAGACCACTACTTCTGTTGGTCTTGCTGATGCCTTGAACCTTGTCGGCAAGAACACCATCCTCTGCCTGCGCGAGCCTTCCTTGGGTCCCGTGTTCGGCGTTAAGGGCGGCGCAGCTGGTGGCGGTTATGCTCAGGTTGTTCCTATGGAAGACATCAACCTGCATTTCACCGGTGACTTCCATGCAATTGGCGCAGCGAACAACCTGCTTGCTGCTTTATTGGACAACCATATTAAGCAGGGCAATGCTCTTGATATCGATCCTAAGAAGATCATTTGGCGTCGCTGCGTCGATATGAATGACCGTCAGCTGCGCAACATTGTTGATGGTTTGGGTGGCGCCGGTGACGGCGTTGCACGTGAGGATGGCTTCGACATCACGGTCGCTTCTGAGATTATGGCGGTCTTCTGCTTGGCTACCGATTTGGCCGACCTTAAAGCACGCTTAGCTCGCATGGTTGTGGCCTATTCGCGCAGTGGTAAGCCCATCACTGCCGGCGATTTGAACGCTCAAGGCGCTATGACCGCTTTGCTCAAGGATGCTATCAAGCCCAATCTTGTGCAGACACTCGAGAACAACCCTGCGTTTGTTCATGGCGGCCCCTTCGCGAACATCGCCCACGGATGCAACTCTGTGTTGGCTACTACTACTGCTCTGAAGCTTGCTGATTACGTTGTTACCGAAGCCGGCTTTGGTGCCGATCTTGGTGCAGAGAAGTTCTTGGACATCAAGTGTCGTGCAGCTGGTATTGAGCCTTCTGCGGTTGTTTTGGTTGCAACCGTCCGCGCGCTCAAATACAACGGCGGTGTGCCTAAGGCAGAGCTCACGAACGAGAACCTCGAAGCACTTGAGGCGGGTCTTCCGAATTTGCTGCAGCATGTAAACAACATTCGTACCGTTTATGGCTTGCCTGTCGTCGTTGCAATCAACGCATTCCCCACTGACACCAAAGCAGAGCTCGATCTGGTTGAGGCTAAGTGCAATGAGTTGGGCGTAAACGTTGCTTTGTCCGAAGTTTGGGCGAAGGGCGGCGAAGGTGGTCGTGCTCTAGCCGAGGAAGTTTTGCGTCTTGCTGAACAGCCCAGCACCTTGTCGTACGCATATGATGTCAATCAGTCCATCGAAGAGAAGATCGAGGCTATCGCCACCGAGATCTATCATGCCGATGGCGTTGACTTCACCTCTGGCGCACGCAAGCAGCTCGAACAGCTTAACGAGCTGGGCTTTGACAAGCTTCCCATCTGCATGGCTAAAACCCAGTACAGTTTCACCGATGATGCAACGAAGCTCGGTGCCCCTAAGGACTTCCGCATCACCGTCCGCAATCTCAAGATCAGCGCTGGTGCCGGCTTTGTGGTTGCATTGACTGGGGACATCATGACCATGCCTGGCTTGCCTAAGGTTCCGTCTGCAGAAAAGATTGACGTAACCGAAGACGGAAAGATCGTCGGGTTGTTCTAGCCTTCCAGGTTTTACCCGCATCTATTTCGAGGGAAAGGCTCACCTCAAGGGGCCGCTAGCATCCCTTTGTTGTGAAGACGAGCGGAAGCTCGCTGAACCACTCGTCTTCACAACATCATCGCCCAAGTATCGCCAGTAAGTATGACGATGTTTGGGCGATGGCTAAAAAACACGAGCATAAGGAGAGATCATGGGGGAGAGAATAGTCGATTTGAGCTGTAGCGACTTCTCGGCTGCGCTTGCTGCAAAGCGCTCTGTTCCTGGTGGTGGTGGCGCCGCTGCTTTGTGCGGCGCTTTCGCCGTCGCTCTTTGTACGATGGCTGGTAATTTTACGGTTGGGAAAAAGAAGTACGCCGATGTTGAGGAAGACGTCAAGCGCATGATTGCTGAAGGTGAGCGCTTGCGTGAAAGGCTTGTGGCGCTTGTGGACGAAGACGCGCTATCGTTCGAACCGCTTTCGCGCGCGTACGGCATTGCGAAAGACGACCCAACTCGTGAGGAGACCATCGAAGTGGCGACCAAAGCTGCACTTCAAGCTCCGCTCCAGATGATGCGAGAGATTTGTCAGTCCATTGATTTGCTCGAGGAAATGGAAAAGGCCGGTTCCGTGATGCTTCTTTCCGATGTTGGATGCGGTGCTTCGTTGGCTGCCGCTGCGCTCGAGATGGCTGCTATGAATGTATACGTGAACACGAAAACGTTGCGTGATCGCGCTTATGCAAGCGCTGTTGACAAGGAATGCGCGTGCATGTTGCAAAACGATATGGCTCGAGCTCGAGCTATTGCAAACCGGGTAATTACTTCCATGACGGGAGAAGAAAATGACTAAGACTGACCATAATACCCTTGATGACGTTCCGCAGGCCGTTGATCAGGCTCGCATTGAGGCTGCGGTGAGAGAACTGCTTATTGGTATTGGTGAAGACCCCAACAGGGAAGGATTGCTTGATACTCCGTCTCGCGTGGCGCGTGCTTGTGCGGAAGTGTTCGGTGGTTTGCAGGAAGACCCGGCTGAGCATTTGTTGAGGCAGTTTCAAGAAGGCACCAACGAAGAAATGATCATCGTGAAGGATATCCCTTTCTCTTCTATGTGCGAACATCATCTTCTCCCTTTTACAGGGCGCGCTCATGTAGCGTACATTCCCAGCAAGGGACGTATCACGGGGTTGTCGAAGATCGCACGTTGCGTTGAGGGCTTTGCTCGCCGCCCTCAAGTACAGGAACGCTTGACCTCGCAAATTGCCGACGCGATGGTAGATTCTCTTCAGCCACAAGGTGTTTTGGTGGTTGTAGAGGCAGAGCATACGTGTATGACGTTGCGAGGAATCAAAAAGCCTGGTTCGATGACGGTAACCTCTGCGGTGAGGGGTCTGTTTAAGACTAACCTCAAGACGCGCGAGGAAGGTTTGCGCTTGCTGCAGTTTTAGGCGGTGAAAAGGCGGCATATCGTGACAAAAATTGAACAGCAAAAACCATTGTTTCAAGAGATTGGCCTCACACAGGGAGATGTTGTTGCAATTACTGGCGCGGGAGGCAAAACCTCGCTGATGCTTCATTTGTGCAATGAGCTTAGAATGGCAAGTAAGCGAGTGCTCGCCACCACGACGACAAAAATGTACTATCCAAACGAATTCCCTGGTCGCGTTGTTGTAGATGATGATATAAGCCGTCTGGCGGACATCTTTGCAACCGAAGACGTGAAGAGCTTGTACGTGGCATCGGCTTTTGCCAAGGAAAACAAGGTTTGCGGCTATGGTGCAGCAGCGGTAGACAACGTAGCTTCTCGGCTGACTGATGCGGTTCTTTTGATCGAAGCAGATGGTGCTGCATGTAAGCCGTACAAGTTCTACCGTGAAGATGAGCCGGTCCTTCCTCGCACAACCACGCATGTTGTACATGTTGTGGGGAGCGAGATTTTGAATCAGCCAATGTCAGCAGAACTGTTTCATCGTTGCCCACAAGATCACATGGGTAAGCTTTTTACGCTTGATGAATTCGAACAGAGCATTGAGTGCTTTTCTTGGACTAAATTGAAGGGTTTTCAAGGGCGCGTAAGTCTGATTATCAACAAGGCGGATGAAGGTCGCAAGCAGGCGGCTCGCTCTATGAAAGAGGTGGCTGCCCCGTATTTCGATGCCTGCTTTGTTGTCTCCTTGAAAGAGTTGAGCTGGGAACATTAGTTTTAACAATAAAGTATTGAAATTAAAATTGAATACAACTATTATTATAGGGCAACATCAAGGGAAAGGCTGCTTATGACTGATCACGCAGCGCGTAAAGCATATGAATTACTGGATGCAGGCAAACGCATTGTTGTAGCTACTGTTCGCGATACTGAAGGGTCGGTCCCGCGTCACGCCGGCTCTTTTATGGTTGTGTCTGAAGAGGGTGACATCTGGGGTTCTGTAGGGGGAGGGAAGTTCGAGGCTGCCGCTATGAAGGAAGCGCAGGAACTCTTTGAATCTTCCGTGCGCAATCGCGTCATTTACGTAACACTGCGTATGGCGGGCAAGGGAGCCCTGGGTATGGTATGTGGCGGTTCTGCGCATATAGATTTGACGCTCTATGATCGTTCGAATGCAGCCGATCTTGATCTTGAAGAAGAAACGATCACGACCGCGTATTTGTTCGGCGCTGGTCATGTTGGCGCAGCGATTGAGCCCGTGGTTCGTTCGGTCGGTTTTCGCACCGTGGTTGTCGATGATCGCCCTGAGTTCGCGAATGCCTCTCGCTTTCCGGATGCAGATCGTGTGGTGGTGGCGGAGTCTTACCAACAGGCATTCGATGATTTGGATTTAGACGAGAACAGCTACATCGTCATTTGTACAAGAGGTCACATGGAGGACTTGGATGTATTGCGTGGTGCTATTCATCAGCCTCATGCGTACTTGGGCCTCATGGGCAGCAGGAGAAAAATCGCGTTTTTGTTCGGAACGTTACGCAATGAGGGTGTGAGCAAGGAGCTTTTGGACGATGTTCATACGCCCATTGGCCTGCCCATTGAGGCGGAGACTCCTGCAGAGCTTGCCATCAGCATCGTGGCAGAACTTATTCAAGAGCGTGCAAGAAACCTGAAGAGTCAGTCGGATAAAGAGCGTACGAAGAAGAGTCAAGCGGCTCAAGATCGCGTAAAGAACCGGAAGAATCAAGTGGCGTCATCTGCTGCATGAGCCGCTCTCTAGCACGTTTCGACTCTCTCATAAAGCAACAGGCAGATACCTAAACATTGCAAAGGCAAGGGGGCACATCCTGTGATCTACGGAGTATTGCTAGCAGCTGGTCTGTCAACTCGTATGGGCGAAGACAAGATGCTCTTACCCATTGACGGGCAGTGCATGGTTTCATGCTCTTTGCAAAAGGCTTGCGCGGTATGCGATCGTGTTGTGGTTGTCGTTCGCCCGCAGCTTGCAGGGATGCTTGAATTACCAGACGGAGTGGTTGAGCTTGTTAACCAATATCCTGAACAGGGGCAAGGCGCCTCAATAGCTCATGCGATAAGGCACATTCAAACAACGTGTTCGGAATGCGAAAGCGCGTTGTTCTTCTTAGGCGATATGCCCAGGATCGACATTGAGGTTGCCCGAGAGGTTTGCAGGCGTGCTGTGGGGCATCCTGAAGCCATTGTTATTGCGCGTAAAGACGGGCGCATTTGTCATCCATCTGCCTTTGGTGCTGCCTTCTTTGATGAACTGAGTCAGCTTGAGGGAGATACTGGCGGAAGGCAGATCATTCAAGAGCATCCTGATGCGGTTGAATACTTCGAAGTGCCACAGGTGGAAAGCGTTGACGTCGATACCTGCTGCGACTACATGGCCATGCTTTTGGGAAATCGGAAGCTGGTTGTGGTTCGTGGTGCGGGCGATATCGCTTCAGGCTCTATCTACCGTTTACATCAGGCTGGTTTTCTTGTTGTTGCGCTTGATATAGAGCAACCAACGGTGATCAGACGTACCGTTTCGTATGCGCAGGCGCTCATCGATGGTGTCGTGGAAATTGAGGGAGTGACCGCCGTGAAATGCACAACACTCACTCAGATTGCGCAAGCGTTGCAAAACGGTCAGGTTCCAGTGCTTTCTGACCCCAAGGGAAATTGGATTGGCAAACTGAAGCCTGCGATTGTTGTTGACGCCATTCTCGCAAAGTGCAACATGGGTACCACCAAGGATTGCGCCTCGGTGGTTGTGTGTCTTGGTCCTGGATTTACGGCAGGGGTTGATTGCCATGCGGTTGTTGAGACGAAGCGGGGTCATACACTCGGTCATGTCATTTACAACGGATCTGCCATTCCTAACACGGGTGTACCAGGCAACATTGGCGGCTATGCAAGCGAGCGCGTTGTCTATTCTTCGGCTTCGGGTCGCATCAAACTTATTCACGACATCGGAGATCATGTTGAGGCAGGAGAAGAGATCGCCCATGTTGGAACCACACCGATTCTCGCTCCCATTCCGGGCATGTTGCGCGGCATGATCGCAGATGAAAGCGAGGTTTGGGAGGGTCTTAAAATCGCCGATGTTGATCCTCGAGATGTTCGTGATTACTGCTTCAGTATTTCAGATAAGGCCAAAAGTGTTGCGGGAGGCGTCTTGGAAGCCGTCATGCATCTCATGCAGGTAAAGATGTAAGGCGGCTTAAGGACACCGGTCTGGAAACAAGGCGATTGATTTCAATAACTAAGTCAATAAAGTATTGAAATATACATTTAACCGTTCTATTATTCACGATGTTGAAAATCCGTTTTCGGGCGAGAAAGGAGCGTGAAACAGCTAGCCCAAAAGTGAGTTATTCGACATGTCGAAAACGAGAGATGAAAGGGGAGCTTTGTGTTGAAGGACTATCTGTTCCCAACCACCGTTGGGGAAACGGTGGACATGCTTGCAAAATACAACGGCGCGGCACGTATTATTGCAGGTGGCACTGATCTTTCCATTGATATCAAAAAGATGGAACCCAAACCCGAGTACCTCATTGACCTGCGTGACGTTGAGGAACTCAATGTAGTCGAAGAAGATGGTGACTTCATCAAGATCGGCTGCTCGGTGACGTTCACCGATATTGTCGCGAACGATTTGCTTTCTCAGCATGCGTCCGCTTTGGTAGAAGGCGCTGCTCAGGTTGGCGCTGTTCAGGTTCGTAATATGGGCACTGTCGGTGGCAACATCGTATCTGCCCAGCCTGCTGCTGACGCTGCGGTACCGCTCACTGCCCTTGACGCCATCTGTGTCATCGTTGGTAAAGATGGCGTTCGCGAAGTGCCTATTACCGAGGTGTATGAGGGCATTGGTCGCTCAAAGATCGATAGCACGAAGGAACTGCTTGCCTTTGTTAAGATTCCGAAGAAGGCTGCTGGTTCCGAGAGTGCTTACTGCGCGCTCGATCTGCGCAATGCGTTGGCGCTGCCTATGATTTGCACCGCCGTGAAGCTGTCTGTCAAAGATGGCCTTGTCTCTGATGTCCGAATTGTTGCAGCACCTTTGGCTCCTGGACCCACTCGCATTGTGGCGGCAGAAGAGTTCCTGTTGGGCAAGCCTGCCACTGACGAGAACTTCACCGAGGCCGGAACAATTGCCACTGACAATGTTAGCTTCCGTTCAAGCCTTGTCCGTGGCAGTTCTGAATATCGTCACGAGGTTCTGCCTATCCTCGTCCGTCGTGCGCTCATCACCGCGCAGCTTGCTGCTCAGTAGGGAGAGGGGGAACTCACATGACTAAGAAGTTTATTCAGTTTACGCTCAATGGGGAAGAAACTGAGGTGTTCGTTGAGCCCGATCGCGCTTTGGTGGACGTTATCCGAGACGACGTTCATCTGAAGGGAACGAAGATCGGTTGTCGTGCTGGTGACTGCGGCGCTTGCACTGTGATCATGAATGGCAAAGCGGTTAATTCTTGCCTTATCCCTGTTGCTAAGGCAACCGGGTGCTCTATCGAGACTGTTGAAGGCGTTGCGGACGAGGGCAAGCTTCATCCCGTTCAGCAGGCCATGGTTGACAACGGTGCCGTTCAGTGCGGTTTCTGTTTCTCCGGCATGGTTATGTCTGCAAAGGCGCTGCTTGACAAGAACCCCAATCCGACTCGTGAAGAAGTGAGGACTGCCATTTCTGGCAACCTCTGCCGCTGCACTGGTTACAAGAAGATTGAGGAAGCGATCGAAAATGCCGCTCATGGCCACGTGTGCACGTGCAGGAAGGGGGAGTAACGATGGCTGATGGATTCAAGTACGTAGGCAAGAGCCCACAGCGTCGCGATGCCGTCGATAAGGTTACCGGTGCCGCGAGATTCACGTGCGATGTCGAGATGCCCGGAATGCTTCACGGCAAGATTTTGCGCAGCACCGTTCCCCATGCGATGATTACCTCCATTGACACGTCTGCTGCGGAGTCGCTGAAGGGTGTCCGTGCAGTTCTCACTCATGAGAACACGATTGACACGGTATTCAATACCGCAGCAAGCATGATGGCCATTCCTGAAGGTCATCACTGCATCATGGACCAGACTATCTTTACCGATCACATCAGGTTCATTGGCGACGAGATTGCTGCTGTTGCTGCAGATACCGAAGAAATCGCAGAGGAAGCCTGCAAGCTCATCAAGGTCGAGTATGAAGAGCTCCCCTTCGTGCTTGATGCGCTCGAGGCGGAAAAGGAAGACGCTCCCATTATCCATCCGGAAAACTTGGAAGAGCAGTCTGCGAGGAATGTGCCCGGTACTCCTGCCGTCTTTGACAAGGGCGATATCGAAGCTGGTTTTGCTGAAGCAGACAAGACCGTCGAAATCAGCATGGTTATTCACCCTGTTAAGCAGCAGCAAATGGAAACGATGGGTGCTGTTGCATCCGTTGACGGCAGTGGGAAGATTACGGTGTATTCCACCACGCAGACAACTCATGTTGCTCGCAACCAGATCGCTCACGTTTTCAAGGTTCCGGCAAGCCAAGTTCGCGTTATGAATGGCCCCTATGTTGGTGGCGGCTTCGGTTCGCGCATCGGTCTGTCTTCCAAGGCAGAGGTTATTGCCGTCGCGTTGGCGATGGCTGCAAGGAAGCCGGTGCGTGTGGTCTTCTCTCGCGAAGAGGAAATGACCGCTACCGATACTCGCCATGGCGGGTATGTCCACATTAAGCTCGGTGCGAAAAACGACGGTACGCTTACCGCCATGGACATGAGTGCAAAGCTCAACAAGGGTGCGTACTACAGTTTCGGTGCTGAGATTTTTGGCACCTTGGGCATCATGAACACTACTCGTTATCGTTGTCCCAACATCCATTTTGTGGGTTATAGCATCTATACCAATACCACTACTGCCGGCGCTTACCGTGGCTTTGGTAACCCTCAGGGCAATATGACTGTTGAGCGTGCCATGGACATGATGGCCAAGGAACTTGGCATGGATCCGCTCGACTTCCGCTTGCAAAACGCCACGCAAATTGGCGATGATACGCTGTTCCCCTATTCCGTTGACTCTTCTACCGTTCATGATTGCATGAGGCTGGGTGCGGAACGAATTGACTGGAAGAAGAAACGCGAGGAACTGGCTACTCAGTCTGGCAAGATTCGTCGTGGTTTGGGTATGGGTATGGGCTGCCACTTCTCTGGTTCTTGGCCCTACATCGTCGATTATGAGAACGCAATGGTGTCGTTGCAACCCGACGGGTCGCTTAACGTTCATACCGCTGCGACGGATTTGGGTACTGGTTGCAATACTGCGCTGGCTCAAATTTGCGCAGAGGTTATGGGTATGCCGTACGAAAACGTTCGCATCAATGGTGCGGATACCGATGCGAACCCGTTTGGCTATGGTGCGCATTCCACCCGTACCGTGTACGCTCATGGACGCGCTGCTGCTGAGGCAATCAAAGACCTCAAGAGGGACATGTTCGATTGGCTGGCGGAGAAGTTCGTTCTGAACGCAGACGAAATGACCTTAAGCGATGGCATTATTACGCTTGCTCATGGCAAGAAGGGTTTCCCTGCGATTATGCGCCAGAGGCAACTGTATCCCGAGATGCAGTCAACCGTTGGCCCCGAAGAGCCGTTGCTCAACAGCGTCACGCTCACGGAGGTTGCTCACTACGCCCATTCCAACAACCAGGCATTCATGGGTAAGGGGTCTGTGAGGATCTACAATGCGCCGCCATGGTTTGCCGACTTCATCGACTTGAGTGTTGATACAGAGACGGGCAAGATCGTCATTAACGAAGCTATTGGCGTTCACGATGTTGGCAACGTCATTCATCGCACTAACGTTGAGGGTCAGATTTTTGGTGGCTTGCTCCAGGGTATCGGTTATGGAACTACCGAAGAGATCCTCTACGACGACAAGGGTCGACAGGCTCATCGCACGATGCACCATTACATGGCCCCCACCGCTTTGGATGTGCCCGATGTGTTCGAGGCGCACACTGTTGAGGCTCCTGACCCCCATGGTCCTCTGGGCTGCAAGGGCGTTGGAGAAACGCCCATCATCGCACCTGCCGGCGCAATACTGAATGCAGTATCCAATGCGCTCGGTATCGAGTTCAATGAGATTCCTCTGACGCCTGAACACATTCTCAAGCGAATCAAAGAGGAAGGTAAGGTTTACGAATAGCGTGTAGCTATTCAAGTGGGCTTGTGCTCGCTCGACCAAACGTAAGCCCGGAGACGGTTCGTATCGTCTCCGGGCGATTCGCGGGGCAAATTGCTATCCGCGCAATCCCATATAATTACAAGGAGAAAAAAGATGCTTGGAGTATGCTTGCTGTTCGTTGGCATTGTTCTGTTGAGCAATGGTGTGTGCATTCTTAGCGGTGTAGATTCGAAATCTTTTGCGATTATGAACATCCTTGCGGGCACTGTTACGCTGTTCTGCTGCATGGTTAATGTTGTTTGGGGTAACTACTATGCTGCAGCGTGCGTTCTGCTCTTTAGTGCTACCTATTGGTACAACGTTTTCAACAGCTTTCTGGATCTTGACCCGCGTCCCATTGGCTGGTTCTCGCTCTACGTGGCTGTTTGTTGCGTTGTCTTTGCCGTCAATGATGGTATTTTGGGCAATGCCACTCTTGGAATTGTTGCCGACTGGCGCTGGGCTGTCATATGGATCTTGTGGGCGATTCTGTGGGGCAGTACGTTTGTTACCAACGTGCTCAAGAAGGATCTTGGCAAATTCCCTGCAGGCCTGCTTGTCTTTGAGGGCATTACCACGGGTATGATTCCCTCATTGATGATGTTGCTGCAAGTTTGGTAGTTGCCAGCTTGTTCAAAGGTTTTTCTGTCGACGCGCACACACGAGCAAGGCTGTGCGGCATTGTTTTACGGGGTAGTGGTCTTTCAGAAGGTAACTACTCCACACATTCTATGCTGAAGCGTTGCTCGTGTGGCGGTTGACAGATGGGGGCTGGATTCTTAAATCCAGCCTTTTTCTTTTGCTCGTTGGTGTACGTCAGCTGGTACGCAGTCAGGAGCGACCAACACGATGCTCGTGCGTGCAGAGTGATAAGCGAGCTTTTCGATAGAACAGAACAGCTCCTGTGCTTTTTCCCCAATCATATGGGTTGAGCACAAGGCGTTTCTCTTGTTCATGTGATATCGATGCTGGAGACCTTCGTTGAGGGCAAGCGCGTCAATAACAAAATCTGCGGCGTTTACTTGAATGAACTCTCCTGTTTTCATTCCTTCCAGCAATATTTGCTCAACCGCTTCTGTTAGCTGCTGATACGTGATGAAGAATGATTGCAGAGGCTCGTTCGATGTGTATGCGACGGCTTCCAAATCGTAGAAATCGAAAGGGGAGCTGCACATCATAACCATGTCGGAATACAGCACAGCATAAAGCTGGGCGATTTTGTCGTCTGGCTGCGTGGCGATCTCTGTGGCTACCTTGAGTGACGCATCCGTCTTTTTCAGAATTGCAGCCACGATGTCCTCTTTGCATTTGAACCAGTAGTACAAAGACGATTGATTGTATCCGGCCGCTTGGGCAATCTGGCTCATAGTGGTTGGCTGATACCCTTGTTTCGAAAAAAGCTTGACGGCGACGTCAAGGATTTTCGACGTTTGTGCATCTTTTGCTGCATCCGTTTTGTGGGGCCTACCACGTCTTGGCTTTGCAGTTTCGGTATCTTTTTTCGACATGCGCCATCCTCCAATCTGTTCAAAGCACGTGAGAGTTCTTGACAAGCATGAAGCCATAAACGCCTGTTTGTCATGTTCGATGCATGAACGGGAGTGTCATGACCTTATACTACATGCAGATAGCTCATCTCGTTGCTCGAGGATGCAGTTTAGCATTCTGTGAGCGGGGAACTGTCGGGCTCAGTAATTAAATAGTCTTTTAAATAATGTATTGATTTTCACAACTCCACTCAATATACTTTTGTTATCTGCTGGTGGCGCATGGCGGCGGTATGTTTGCATGAGTGAGCACCAGCGCTCAAGATGCAAAACATCCCGTGTCTTTGCCCTTTTGAACGAGGAATAACTAAGGTAGAGCAATGGCTTTTGATTACCTTTCATATTTAAAGGAACCCAGATGGCTTAATGTTCGGCTTGGTCTTGAGAGGATTCAGGGCCTGCTTAAGTTGTTGGGTCGCCCGCAGGATAGGTTGCGTTTTGTTCACGTTGCTGGGACGAACGGAAAAGGATCGGTTTGCGCTTACACCTCGTCTATTCTGCAAAAAGCAGGGTATAAGGTCGGAATGCTTACAAGCCCCTACATTGAGCGCTTGGAAGAGCAGATGCAGATCAACGGAGAATGCATCGATGGTCGCGATTTGAGTGAGGTGACGCTCAAAATTAAGGAGGCAGCCGATGCGATGCCGGAACACCCAACAGAATTTGAGCTCATTTGCGCGGCTTCCTTGCTCTGGTTTGCGCAGAATAATTGCGACATCGTTGTATTAGAGGTTGGCCTTGGTGGGCGTTTGGACGCTACGAATGTTATTGAATCGCCCGAGGTATGTGTGATAACCCGCATGGGTCTGGATCATACGGATTATCTGGGTTCGACAATTGAAGCTATAGCCGAAGAAAAAGCGGGCATTATCAAAGAGGGTTCTACGGTTGTAACATGCTCTCAGACAAAAGAAGTGTTGTCTGTTCTTCGATCTGTTGCTGCACAAAGGCATGCAACGTTGAAGGTTTGCGAAGACGAGCAAATTGTGCCGTGTGATTTTCAGTTGAACAGAGGGCAATGCTCGTCGAATGGTCAAGCTCTGCCAATGCGCACGTTCTCGTATGGTGGCACGTCTTTTGAGACGGCTTTGCTCGCTTCCTATCAACCCTACAACGCCGCTTTGGCTATAGAGGCTGCCTATGCGTTACGAGATAAGGGCTGGAGTATTACTGATCGAGCGTTGAAGGAAGGAATTGCTGTGGCGCGTTGGCCGGGGCGCTTCGAGGTGGTTGGTAAAAACCCGCTTACCATTGTCGACGGAGGTCACAACTCTCAAGGTGCCCAGGTTCTAGTTTCTACCTTAAATGATGTTTTACCAGGTGAAAAGTGCGTTTTCGTAATGGGGGTGCTCGCTGACAAAGACTATGTGAGCATGGTGGATACGGTTGCGCCCATGTCTGATACGTTCGTGGTTTCAACTCCTGACAACCCTCGTGCGTTGGAAGCGAAAACACTTGCCAACGTCATTGTTAAAGCATGGGATACGTTGGGGTGCTCGGAAGGCAAGCGGGTGGTGTGCACGAGTAGCGGAGTTCAGGCCTTAACCACTGCACGTGAAATCGCTGGGAAGCAGGGCGTTGTGTGCGCGTTTGGAAGCTTGTATGCGCTTAAGGACTATAGAGAAGCCATGAGGCAGTACGAGGGAGCTACTGATTAGTGTCGCCAACCCTGCAAGTACAGGACAAGGCGGCACCTAGCAGTGTTTTCCCTAGACGATATGACCCGTCCATGTAATGTGACGTGGGCGTTATTGCGTGAATTGGAGGATAGAAGATGTACGGAATGCGGACGGAAGCCAAGTTTGATGCGGCGCATTTTCTCACCGATTACGACGGAAAGTGTGAAAATCTTCATGGCCATTGCTGGCGCGTTGTTGCTTACATTGAGCAAGAAGAATTGCAGGCCGAGGGGCAGTCTAAGGATATGGTTGTTGATTTCAGCGTATTTAAACGCGCGCTTCGCAGCTTAGCGAACGAGTTCGATCATACCTTTATTGTGGAAGAAGGCTCCCTTGAGCAGAAGACAATGGCGTGCTTGGAAAACGAGACATTCCGCATGACGGTGTTGCCGTTCCGCAGCACTTCCGAAAATCTTGCCCGCTATTTTAGCGACAGGTTGGTGGAGATGGGTTTTCCCGTTCAAAGTGTTGAAATGTACGAAACCGCAACCAATTGCGCAATCTACTATCCGAATCGTTAAATAAAACCGTAGGGTAAGGAGAGACCCGTCACATGCTTCATAAGGCAGTATTCGTGGCGGATGCATAGGTTATCAATCCTGACGAGGGCAGCTGTACCAGGTAAGAAAAGACGGCGCACAAAGTGATCGGCTTTTATCTGGAGGTGTAGTTATGGCATGGGCTGTGCTTGTTGTGTCTGGGATGCTTGAGACTGTTTGGGCGTTGGCGCTCGATCAATCAGAAGGGTTTACCAAGTTACTCCCGTCCATTGTTTTTCTTGGAGCTTTGGCGCTCAGCATGATAGGCCTTGCGTATGCGGTGAAAACGCTGCCCATCGGCGTGTGCTATGCGGTTTGGGTAGGTATAGGGGCTTCTCTGACGGTCATTTACGGAATGATCACCGGCAGCGAGCCTGTTTCCGCTGCAAAGATTATTCTGATTGTTATTTTGATTTGCTGCGTCATTGGTTTGAAGGTTACCGATGATGCAAGCGCTCCTCGCTAAGTGAACTCCCTTTTGTAGTATGAGCGTTGCACGATTCGAGTATTGGAAGTAAGCCATGAACATGACCGACAGCAAAGCACAGGCTCGTCGAAAAGCTATTGCCGCCCGAAGCAGCATTCCCCTTGAACAGCGGGCGCAAAGAAGCCAGAAGTTATGCGAACGGTTGATTTGTACGTACGAGTCGGCACTTGTTCCTGGGGCCGTAGTTGCTGCGTTTTACCCGTTTGGAAGCGAGCTTGATGTGCGCATGTTTATTCGTCAAGCCTGGGAGCGAGGTTGTCGCGTGTGTCTTCCGTGCATGGTTTCCTTCCATGCTGAAGGTGCTGAACGAAGCGCGGGCGAAATGGTGTTTTTCGAAATGGATTGGGGAGAAATCGAAGAGCGCCGTGCACCTTTTCTGAAAAACCCTTCGCGCTTGATTGATGAGGGCGACCCTCGTATTCAAGCGTATGTTCGTGTAAATCCGAAAGAAATGGACGTTGTTGTATCTCCGCTTGTTGCTTTTGACGGCCAAGGTAATCGCCTTGGTTATGGAGGGGGCAACTACGACAGGTTCTTCTGTGGCCTAAGGCCCGACGCAAAGGTATTTGGCGTGGCGTTCGAAGAGCAGTATTTCGAAAATGTTCCGTGCGAACCGCACGATATCAAGCTGCCTACGGTAGAGATCGTTTAGTAGGTTTTTTCGAATGTTTCTCAATTCTCAATACTGAATCTTGAGCTGTGAGCACTCGTGTGCTCGCATTCTTCAATAAGGAATTGATTTTTTTGCCTATTTGTCAATACAATATGGAAAGAACTATTGAAAAAAATCGCCGCAGTTTCTAGAATAGGCTTGTCTCTCATGCAGTAAAGAAACGTTCTGGAAAGAGCGCAGGCTCGTTTGAAGACGAAAGGTAGAAAGGTTGGGGTAGCTTGTGGGTTTTTTAAATCTCGATACGATCATCATGATCATCTACTTGGCTGCAATGCTTGGCTTGGGCATATACTGCGCTCGCTTCATTAAAACCTTCGATGACTTCTTTGTAGCTGGCCGTCGCCTTGGTTTCCCGCTTGCCGTTGGCACAATGTCGGCACTGTTTGTTGGCGGTAGCGCCATTGGTGTTGCTGGTATGGGCCATGACTACGGCATTGGTGCCATTTGGTACTATGTCGCCTACGGCATCGGCTTTACCGCTTTGGGTTTGACCTTTGTGGTTCCCTTGAGGGCGATGAACGAATATACCGTTGCCGACATTTTTGCTCGCAGGTATGGCGAAAGAGTGCGCTTTATTTCTTCCATCATCACGTTTTTCGCGTGGGTGTTCTTCTTTGCGGCTTTTGTCGTGGCGGGCGCTCGCGTTGTTGAGGTGTTGCTCGGTTGGCCGCTCTGGGTGTCCATTCTGGTGACTGCGGGCATATTCACGGTTTATACGAGCGTAGGCGGCATGTGGGCGGTTACCATGACCGACTTCGTGCAGTTTGTCATTCTTGTTGGCGGCCTCGTTATTCTCTTCCCCATCTCCATTAGTGCGGTTGGTGGCTTCAGTGGCCTGTATGAGAGCCTTGATCCGGGCATGTTCTCGCTTATCCCAACATCTGTTGGCGGCGAGCCCTTTACAGTGTTCCAAGGTTTGGGCTATATCGTGGCAACGCTGGTTGTAACCGGCATGACGGGCATTGTTGGCCCCGATGTTTATATTCGCGTTTGGTGCGCAAAGGACAACAGAACCGCCAAGAACGTTCTTTATGCTGTTACCGCGCTGATCGTTGTTGGTGCGATTATGCTTGCCTTGATTGGCATGTGCGCGAACGTTCTTAATCCCGACATCGAGCATGAAATGTCGATGCCTTGGATGATCCGTCATTTGCTTCCTCCGGGACTTGCAGGCATCATTCTTGTTGCTTTGATGGCCGCTGCTATTTCTGGCGCAGTGCCTGAACTGGTTGTCTGCTCTTCCATTCTTGCGAGGGATTTGTACCAAAGGGCAATCAATCCGAAGGCGAGTGAGAAGCAACTGCTGAAGATGTCGAGGATCCTCACGTTTGCCGTAGGTGTTGTGGGTATGGCGTTGGCCATTGTCCTGCCTGGCTTTATGGATCTGACTTACCATTGCTATCGAATCTTCGTTCCTGCAATTGCTCCTATTACCATTGCGGCCTTCTATTCGAGGAAGACAAGCGCGAAGTCTGCACTGGTTTCGATGATCGTCGGTGCCGTTACCGCCATTTTCTGCATCGTCGCTTTCCCGGAGAGCTATCTTACCTGGGCCGATCCCGTTATCGTTGCGCTGATTGCTTCGATTGCGGCTCTGCTCATTGGCAACCAGTTCTTCACGTCCGATGATCCTGAACGCGAAAATGCGTTTGTCGACTTCTCTCTTGAGCAAATCGCTGCATACAAGGAAGAGAAAAAGGCACGTAAACTCGCGAAAACGGGGCAGAAATCAGGAGAAGACGCTGCTTAAGACTGAGCTTGAGGGAAATGAACCAGTGTTTTCCCTCGACGAATACGCCCGAATGTTGGCAGAAGAGGATGTTATGACTCAGAGTGATTCATGCGAACGCAATGCCGGTAACAACACTGATGACAAAGAGAACTCGCGCGAACAGGTGGATTTGTACCATAGTCTTCCGCGCACGATAACGCCGATTGGTATTTTCTTCGGCACTCCGGCTACGCGTGAAAACTGCCAAACTGATGCATCTCATGCTTCTTGCGCTGCGGACGTTGCGTCTCAGGAGCATCAGAGGCCAGGGCGTATGCGTCGGGCTCCGATGGGAACCCCAGTGACTCGATTGCTCTTTTGCCTTGCGGCAACGCTCGTGTTTGCGCTCATGTGGTGTTTCTTCAACCATCCTGCATTGAGCCTGAGTGATCCCAGTTTCGTGTCGATGCTTTTTATGATGTTCGTCGTCTTCGCTGTTTTGATGATGTACATGAAGGGCTCTCCCGAGATGTCAGAAGACATGGAAGCTGCCTCGCAAGACGGTGGTGTAAGCGAAAGAAGTGCTGGTGAGGTCAGTGTGGCTACGGATTCTGCAAACGCTGATTCATAAGCTTCGGTAGCTTGTTTGAGTTGAGAACTTTTGGCGGGAGAGGGCGATGTTCTCTCCCGCGTCTTTTTGTTGTCTGCTTTCGTGCAGTTGAAATGTTGGAACTGGTTTGTTTGGGTGAGGAGGCTGTCAAATGGAAGGCGTGGATTGTAGTTCGGTTTCCCAGAATGTCGATGATACAACGGCGGGTTCGCAAAGCTCAATGACCCGTACGTTGTCGTGGAAGCAGGTGGTCTTTTTAGCTCTTGGAGCCCCTGCGCTTGTTTTGTTTAATATGGGCGGTGTTTCGTCTATTCTGGGTGCGGCTGCGCCCCTTGCTTGGGCGGTCTCGGTTATCATCGGCGTTATTCAATGCACGGTATATATAGAAATCGCAAGCATGCACCCCAGTAAAACGGGGGGTATCTCCATCTATGGGTCTACAGCATGGATGTGGCGTTATCCGAAAATTGGTGTTATTGCGCCATGGTCGCATTGGGTGGCATGGATTCCCATTCTGCCCATTGGTGTTGCGCTCGCTGCTAGCTATCTCATGGGCCTGTTCGTTCCCGACGATAGTGTTCTCGCAACGTGGCAAATTGTTTTGCTTGATCTTGACTTTATCCAGGATGGATTGCTCTTAAGAATCAATGCGCAGTTTGTTATTGCTGCCTTGCTGATGACCACTGTCGTGTTTATTCAAAAGGGTGGTGCCTCTTCGTCTGCGAAAACTCAGATCATTATGGCTCTGTGCGGCATTATTCCCTTGCTTGTCATTGTCATGGTGCCAATATTTACCGGAGAAGTTCACCTAAATAACTTCCAGCCGTTCGCTCCCGTAAACGGTAGCTGGGATGCAGAGGGTATAAAGCTGTTTTTCGGCGCGGTGTTTATGGCTGCGTGGGCAAGTTATGGTAGCGAAACGGCTGCATGCTATATGAGTGAGATGAAGAGTCCCTCTGATGCTCCCAAGGCAGTGCTCGTTTCTGGACTTATAGCGATTGTTCTCTTCATTATGGTGCCCTTGATCTTCCAAGGTTGCTTAGGCACCGAGTATATGATGCGTCCCGAGATTGTTTCTGGGGCAGGTGTTGGTGAAGCAATGGCTGGCATGGTTACGTCTAACCCGCTGTTTTGCGGCGTGGTAGTGGTCATGCTCGTGTTTACCCTGATGCTTGGCTCCATGACTGCAATGGCCGATACTGCGCGCACGCTTTATCAGGGTGCCAAGGATGGAATTCTGCCTAAGTTTCTGTCGCATGCGAATGAGAACGGATCTCCGACGGCGGCCATCTGGTTCAATTTTGTAGTCGATTTGATCTTGCTTATGTTCAACGACTATTTGTTCTTGCTGGCCATTACGGCGATGAACTACATTTTGTGTCACTTCCTGGTGCTCACGGGTGCATGGATTCATAGGATGGATAACCCGGATATCGAACGTACGATTAAGATTCCCGACACGTTGCTTGTTGTATGCGTGCTGCTCGCGTTCTTTAACATGTTCTTGGTTGGGGCTGGTTCCAACGTTTGGGGCTCATATGTGCTTTTCATTGGCTTGGCGCTCGCGCTTTTGGCGATCCCGCTTTACCTGTTCCGCCATTATGTGGTTGACAAAGGCACATTCCCCGAAGGTCTTTATCAGGATCTTATTCCCAAGGGTCAAACGGAGCCGCCGGAAGTTCCGGGCAGCATTATCCCGAACATCTGCCTTAGTTTAGGAGTTGCTTTCATGCTGATCGGCTACCTTGTGTTCTACGTTTTGATTCCCTAGGAGAGCGTTTCACTAGGAGAGCGTCGATCGTTTCTGTCGCATTTGACCAGGTCAAATGCGACTCGTTTCTGAAGAAAGCCCTAGGTTCTGCTTGGGGTTCGACAAATCTGTATTGTTACGGGAAGGAACAAGGAAGAAGGAGAAAGGAATATGACGATCGAGAAAGAGGATGTGTTGGCGGCCAAGCCCGACTGTGTGTCGGGGGCTGCTCTGCTTCAGAAGGCCGAGGGCATTGCGGTGGGCAAGGCCGGTATGGCGCCTTTGCGCTGCTTCGCGCTTTCGGTATTGGCAGGTGTGTTCATCGCGTTTGGTGGCACGTTTATGTTACTGGTGAAAGGCGATGCTGAGCTGGGATTTGCCGCATCGCAGCTTCTGGGCGGCTTTGTGTTCTCGGTGGGCCTGGTGTGCGTGATTATTGCCGGCGCTGAGCTTTTCACCGGAAACAACCTGATGGTTGCTGCCGTGGCTGACAAGAAGGTGTCGTGGGGTGCGATGCTGAAAAACTGGGGTATAGTCTATGTGGGCAACTTGGTTGGTTCGCTTTTGGTGGTAGTTATCTTGCTGTTTGCGAACTTTGCCGGTATGAACGGCGGCGGCGTGGGCGATGCGATGATATCAGTTGCCGCTGGCAAAGCAGCGCTGCCGTGGGGTGTAGCGTTTTTCCGCGGCATCATGTGTAACGCGCTTGTGTGCGCCGCTGTGTGGATGGGCTTTGCGGGACGCACCGTTGTGGACAAGATGTTTACGTCGATCTTTCCCGTCTTTGCCTTCGCTGCCTGCGGGTTTGAGCACTGTGTTGCCAATATGTTCCTTATTCCCATGGGAATGATCACGCAAGCAAGTGGGTTTGCGTACAGTGGTGCGGCTGACGTGTCGGCGCTTACCATGATGGGGCTGCTGAGCAACATCTCGGCTGTTACGCTGGGTAACATCGTGGGCGGCGCGGTGCTCATTGGGCTTATGTATTGGGCTGCCTACGGACGTCAGAAAGCATAACGGGAGCTATCGGGCTTGGGGGCGGGGTCGTCGCCGTCAGGTGATGTGCTGCTGATGTGCTGCATACGTTGTGGGGCGCCGGGCTGCGTGGCAAGGTGTCCCACAACGATCGTGAAAGTTCTACTGATTAGTGTTTGCTTAGATCCAGTTGTTGTCTCGGGCCTGGATGCGTATCTTGTTTGGATTGCAGTTGGGGGCAAGATGACTCAATGTTGATGAGGCCGCGTGATGTGCCAGCTGTTCTTTTTCGAGGAACATTGGCATAACGGAGCCATCGATCATAGAGCGTTTCGCGTCTGGATAACGTTGAGTGTAGTGATAACGGTGCTGGATTCCTTCGTTGAGCGAAAGGGCGTTAAAGGTCGCTTGAGCAGGATCGACCTTAATGAAATCGCCCTGGTATATTCCTTCTTCAATAATGAGCCGAATGGCGCTAACGAGCTGTTGGTAGTTCGTGAAAAAGCCGTCAAGGGCCCCTTTGGTGTCAACCGCTACATCTTCCAAATTATGGAAGTCGCAGGGGAGAGAGCACATCATGTAAACATCGGAATACAAAACCGAGTAGAGCTGCGTTATCTTGTCGCCGTTGAGCGAGGCGATTCGAGATGCCGTTCGTAGCGAGAAGTCTGTTTTCTCCAGAATAGCGTTGAGAAGATCTTCCTTGCGTTTGTACCAATAGTAGAGGGAAGATTGATTGTACCCGGCTGCTTCTGCAATCTGGCTCATCGTGGTGGCTTGATAGCCTTGCTTTGCGAAAAGCTCTATCGCTGCGTTCAGGATTACTTTCGACTGGTCAAAAGTTCCCTCGTTCGTTTTCCGTGGGCGGCCCCTCTTTCGTTTTTTCGGAGTAGCCGTAATAGTATCGCCTCGTGCATCAGTGCTCGATGCGATTGAGAAAGAAGCGAATTTGGTAGGTCGATGCATTTCGGATATAACGTTGTCAACAGATTGCTTTGACTCTGAAGCCATTGTTTAAACCCCTTCTGGAGACTTCTACGATAAGCTCGCCTGACGTTATCTCGGTATCAATTAGTTAATCAATATAAATTATAATAACTAATTCGAAAGAACTTCGATATAACTAGGACGAAATGTAACCGAGATTCAATCATTCACTAAATAATTAGATATAATATTGAATTATAGTAATGGTCTTCAAATACGTCCCATTGTGTTTAGAGCGGCTTTGCTGTGATTTCCAAGAAGGAGGAGGAATGGCGTTCATCTTAGACGGGGCTCAAGTTGCTGCGGCCATTGATCAAGAAACGGAAAATCGTGTTGCGTTACTAACTCAGAAGAGCGTTATTCCTACACTTGCTATAATCAGGGCGGACGGTGAAGAGGACGCTAACGCTTATTCTCGTGGTACGCAGAAATGCTGCAAAAGGCTGGGCATTCAGACAATAGAGCGCGTTCTTTCGGGCAATTCCTCTGAAAAGGAACTCATGCTCGCAATCTCTGACTTCGCGAACGACAACAATATTCACGGCATTGTTGTGTGTAAGCCGTTCACGGGCGTTGCCAATTGGACGGACGTTTCTCGTAGTATCCCCGTTGTCAAGGATGTTGACGGCATGAGCCCGGAGTCGATTTTGTTCGTGTGCGGTGGAGCCGTTCAAGGTTTCGTTCCTTGCGTTGTGGAGGCAACACTTGCAGTTTTAGAACATTACGATATTCAGGTGGACATGCGCAACGTAACTGTTGTGGGAGATGGTCTTTCTGTTGGCCGCCCACTTTGGCTAACATTGTGCAATGCAGGTGCGACTGTCACTATTTGCAATGATCGCACAGCGGACATTGCTCGGATTATAAAGAGTTCAGATGTCGTTTTGTTCGCTACGGGTTGCACCGAACACTTTGGGAAAGAGTGCTTCAAGCCGGGCCAAACAGTGATTGATGTGGGCATAGGATGCAGCAAGGAAAGCAATTCTATTGCTGGAGATGTTCGCTTTGACGAAGCTGAACCAATCGTAGATGCAATCACCCCTGTTCCGGGGGGAGTCGGTGTAGTTTCTTCAAGTATCTTGGCGCTGCATGTTGTTAGGGCGGCTGAACGTGCACAGGATGTGTCTTTGGTTGTCAAAGACACACAGAACGATAGGGGCGCGGTTATACGGAGTCCCAAAACAGCTCTTGTGTCTTTAGGCTCTAATGTGGGTGATCGTCGCAAGCAGATGGACGCTGCCGTTGACGCTTTGCGAAAGATTGCTGGTGTACGGGTTTGCAGCGTCAGTGACTACGTTGAAAGCGAACCTGCCTACAAAGAAGACCAGGCCGTCTTCGCTAACGCAGTTGCAGTGATTGAGACCTCACTTGAACCGATGGAATTGCTGGATGTGTTGCACGATATCGAGAACGATCTTGGTCGTGTAAGACATGAGGCAAACGGGCCGCGTACCATCGATCTGGACATTTTGGACTACGAGGGCGTTGTGAGTAGCGATCCTGTTCTTACGCTGCCGCATCCGCGCATCTTAGAGCGCGATTTTGTGGTTACGCCGCTTGAACAAGTGCGACCACAGCATGTTTTTGCCAACGGCACCAAGCTGGCCCGAGGGCATGTATCTTTAGGTAAGGTTATTGGTCTGCTGTAAGGTTTGTTTGGTGTGGGACTTTGTCGTACTGAGCAGATGCTTGCCAGAAGTCTTACACACAAGTTAGTTACTTATGCGTAAGACCTTTTGTTGTCACGGTTGAAGAAGGTCTTAAGGTCTTGTAGTACGTGGCGTTTCGTGTGCTCGGTGAACCTGTTTTACCTCTGATTGTCGAAGCAGTTCTGCTGGTTTTGCTCGGCAGATTGCCGTAAGCTTGCCGATAAGCGAGAAAGAGGAAAAGCGGGAAGGAAGAGGGAAGGAGCCAATCACATGATTTACACGCCCATGACGAACAAGGCGCTGAAGATTTGCTTCGACGCGCATAAGGACCAGGTAGATAAGGCAGGTGCACCGTATGTCTTCCACCCGTTCCATCTGGCAGAGCAGATGGACGACGAGACCTCAACATGCGCTGCGCTGCTTCACGATGTGGTAGAAGACACCGACGCCACCTTTGACGACCTGCTGGCACAGGGAATAAGCTACGAAGTGGTGGAGGCTGTGCGCTACCTCACGCATGAAGACGACGTGCCGTATATGGATTACGTTGCCAACATCGCGAACAACCCGATTGCGGTGAAGGTCAAGCTTGCCGATTTGAAGCACAACATGGAGCGAGGGCGTTTCGATAATCCAGACGAGGTTGGCGAAGGGCGCATTGCGAAATACAAGGCTGCGTTAGAGCTGCTGTCGTAAACGAAGGATTTCCTGTGCAAAGGTTCGCGTTGCGAGCTATGATTCACCCAGCAATATTGTCGAGCGGAAGCGTGAACAAATATGCCGCTGCACATCGTGCGAGATGACATAGCGAATATGCGCACGGACGCGATTGTCGTGCCTGCCAACACGATGCTGCTCATTGGTGGGGGTGCTGGCGAAGCCGTAGCGCGCATTGCGGGAATGGGTCGCTTGCAGGATGCCTGCGACACGATAGGCGGGTGCGCGATTGGTGAGGCTGTGGTCACGCCTGCGTTCGACTTTCCTGCAAAAATGATTGTGCATGCGGTGGGCCCCGTATGGAGGGGAGGCTACTCTGGTGAGGCAGGTGCTCTGCGCTCGTGTGTGAGCGCGGCTCTTGCAGTGGCGGTGTCTGCGGGTGCTGAAAGTATCGCGATGCCGCTTTTGGCGACAGGTGCCTTTGGCTACCCGGTGGGGCATGCTATCGACATCGAAACCCGCGCGATTCAGGACTTCTTGGACAGCAATGAGATCGACGTTTGGCTGGTGCTTTACGACCGAGAGTCCATGCGCATGGGCCGGGCCCTATTTGACTCGATTGCCGAGTACATCGATGACGTGTATGTTGGAGATCACGCGTTTGAGAGAACCGCAGCGCTCGACGGTTATCCGCCGCAGGTTAGAGGGTTCGACAGAGGCTTCGCGCCAGGTGTGCCTTCAATACCGGGCATGTCTTCAGCACGGAGCGTACGCTCTGCGCAAAGTGCAGACCGCGAGACTTTGCCGACGATGCCGACTTCGGCATCACCTTCCACTTCTTTACCCGAATCGAAGCGCGGGGGCAGACTCAAGAGCCGGGACAAAGGCCGGGGCCTTTTTGGAAGGCGAAGAACTCGTGGCGGCGACACACGGCCTGATGCACGGCTTGATATGTCGCAGGTTAAGCCTCCGGCATCTTCTCGGGAAGAGCGTGAGCAAGAGCCGGCGATGGCGGGGGATGCTGCTGCGCTCGAGGATATGGCCGCGTTTGAGGATGTCTCGCTCGAGGAAGTTGCGTTCGGAAGCGCCCTGCCGAGGCACTTCGATGGGGTTGCGCGCGTTGGTGCCGCCGCTCCGGAAAGCTTGGCGAAGCGGCTCGAACGGCTGGATGAGTCGTTTGCGCAAACGGTGCTGCGCCTTATAGATGAGCGCGGCATGACCGACGTTGAAGTGTATAAGCGTGCGAATATGAGTCGGCAGCTGTTCGCGAAAATACGCAAGGATGACAACTATCGGCCCACGAAGAAGACTGCCTGTGCGCTTGCGTTCGCGCTTGGGCTTAATCGCGACGATGCGGTGGCGTTGCTTGCGCGAGCCGGCTTCGCACTCTCGCACAGTTCAAAGTTCGATGTCATTGTGGAGTACTTTCTCGTGAACAACGTTCACGACATCTTCCAGGTAAACGAGGCGCTTTTCGCCTACGACCAGCCGATTCTTGGGTAGCTTTGCGACCTGCGCCTCCATTCGTCGCAAGTGTGCTACCGTGCAATCCGTCGCGTAGGTCGTGCGTTGCGAGAGCCGTGTGCCTTGTCGTGCGTTGCGAGAGCCGTGCACCCTGCCGCGCACGATGTCGCTTCGCGGTTTACCTACCGCGCACCGCAAGCGCGTAAAGTTCCTTTCGTCAGGTAATCCAGAGACGAAAGGAACCAACCATGAAGAACTATACCGAACTCGTGTTTATCCTCGATCGCAGCGGATCGATGCAGGGGCTTGAGGCCGACACCATCGGCGGATTCAATTCGGTGCTCGCAAAGCACCAAGAAATGGAGGGCAATGCTGTCGTTTCCACGGTGCTCTTCGACGACCAAACCGACGTCATCTGTGATCGGCGTGATATTCGCGAGGTGGAGCCGATTACCGGCAAGGAGTACTATGTGCGCGGCTGCACGGCGCTGCTCGATGCGGTGGGAGGCGCAATCGATCATGTGTCCAAGGTGCAGAAGATTCTGCCGAAGAGCCACCGCGCCAAGGACGTGGTGTTCGTCATCACCACCGACGGCCTTGAGAACGCGAGCTGCAAGTACAGCTACGCAGACGTGAAGAAGATGATCGAGAAGAAAAAGAAGAAGGGTTGGGAGTTCATTTTCATGGGTGCGAATATCGACGCTGCGGCGGAAGCTTCTCGCATCGGCATTGCCGCAGATCACGCTGCCACCTATTGCGCAGATGGGGTGGGTACGCACGCCGGTTATGCCGCAATGGCCGACGCCACCTGCATGGCGCGCCAAACAGGTCACGTTGACGCTTCGTGGGCAGCCCCAATCAAAGCGGACATGGCGGCACGAAAGCACGGCTTTCTCTACGGAAAGCTCGGCAAGTAGTGCCGCCCTCCAATCCCTTTCGCTCTCTTTCGTAAGGAGCGTCCATCAGTCCATTCCGGTCTCTTCTCGTGCAACGGGCAGCGAAGACTACCCGTGACCGTGTGTTCGCTGTCCTTTGCGGGCGTTGCATGTGGTGTGAAGATTCAAGTACGAGATGCTCGATTGAGCAAAACCAGAGTTCGCCACTGCCACTTTTTTCACGATATGCGCGTTTTTGTAAAGTTAGCCGCCTCTTCTGCCACTTTTTTCCCGAAATGTACGATTCTGGAGGCCAAAACGGGGATTGTTGTTCTCTATTTGAAAACAGTGTTTCTCGTTTCCCCTGTTCAAACGCACGTGTTCATTCTCGGTGACTCAGGCTGATCTTCCGAATAGCTCGTAAATCGTACATTTCGGGAAAAAAGTGGCAGTGGGTGGGGGTGTTGCTTTCCGAATCGTACATTTCGGGGAATTCTGTGCACCGTATAAGTACGCTCTTTCCGAAGCCAGCATGAGCCAAGGCGAGAAAAGCGGCAAGTCCGTGTATTATCTGACCTTATGCATGGCCATGCGCCTGCTGTCGGAACAAGGGAGCTTGTCTGGCTTTAAGCTGGACGCCATTTCGTTCGACGAATGAGAGTAAGATCCCTGGGCAGTTTTCCACTGCGTCAAAGCGTTTTAAGTTCGCGAGTGAGGGAAGTACGCCAAACGTGTGGGCGGCGAGATAGTGCTCCACCCCAAGCAACTTCGAGTGGAGGGTAATCGCACGTATCTGCCGCTGTATATGGCCGGGCTTCTGTAAGGTTACGCGAAGTGACAATCTAATTGGTAGTCAGACGATAATCCCATGTCGTCTTTTCGGCAATTCTGGGCAGGCTGCCTCATGCGACACTGCCTCTGTCGGCGGGTTTGTTGCACGATGTCAACCGGTATACAGAGGCGCTTTCCGCCTACCATGACGGCCAGGTGGAGCCCATCATTGAGTGTATGGTTGACGCTCTTGAGCTGTCGGTTGTTGTGGGTGCACGCATCGCGGTGAGCGTGGATACCGTGTTCGCGAGATGGCGCGAAATCACAAAAGAGAGAAAGGGTTCTGCCGCCCATCGCCTGCCGGCGCTTTTGATGGAGCGGCCGGTCGTGAATGTAGCTTACGTTGCCGAGGGGCTTGCGATTACGGACAGAGCTGCTCGCAACCTCATTGAAGCCGCTTGCGAGCGGGGTATCTTATCGAAGTTGGGCAATGCCAAAAGGGGTGCTTTCTACCAAGCAGCCGACCTCATCGTGATACTCGAAGAAGCATCGAGTATTCAAGGTATTCGCAGGATGGCGGCAGGTAGATAGGACTCGGGTCTGCCGACAGGTTGGCAGTCCGCCGTTCGAACTTATACCCCCTACTTAACTCTAAAGACTCTTTTGTCATCTCGGTAGACAAGAGTGTTTTGCGCCCATCAGGATTGTGGGAAAAGGAAGGAAGAGTGTTGCGGCGATGTCCCTTTGCGGTTTACCTGCTGTGCGGTTTTGTCGCGTATGATTTATGCTGTTCGGCGGTTCAAAGTGGAAGGAAGGTCGGTCATGTACGGAGCCATAATCGGAGACATAGCAGGATCGCGGTACGAGTTTTATCCCGTGAAGACGAAGGATATGCCGCTGTTTGCGAAAGGCAGCCGCTTCACTGACGACACGGTGCTCACCGTTGCTGTGGCAAATGCCTTGCTTGAGGCTCGAAAGACAGGTGCGTCGTTCAAGGAGCTGCTTGTGCCCGAGATGCGGCGCATGGCATTGGCGTATCCCGATGCGGGCTATGGCGGCAGGTTTGCTACCTGGCTTGGAAGCGCCGACCCCTCCCCGTACGGAAGCTTCGGCAACGGGTCGGCTATGCGCGTGAGCCCGTGCGGTCTTATAGCGGTGACGTTGGAAGAGGCGCTCGATCTTGCTCGCGCTTCGGCGGAGATCACGCACAACCACTCCGAAGGGATAAAGGGAGCGCAGGCGGTTGCGGGGGCGGTGTTCCTTGCGAAAACCAGGCACACAAAGGAGGAAATACGCGCGTTTGTGCAGGGCGGTTACTACAATCTGGACTTTACGCTTGATGAGATTCGTGCGGGTTACGGCTTTAACGAGACGTGTCAAGGGTCCGTGCCGCAGGCTATCGTTGCTTTCCTGGAAGCGGAAAGCTATGAGGACGCCATCAGAGGCGCTATTTCGCTTGGCGGTGATGCCGACACCCAGGCGGCTATCGCGGGATCGATCGCCTGGTCGTACTATCGCTTCAGGCTTGAAAGTGGGCAGGGGAATTCGCCGGAGTCGTTTGATAAGCCTGGGATACGGTGGCCGCAGTGGTGTCAGGACATGGTGGAGAAAAACGGCATCAACGCCTTCCTGCCCGCAGACTTCGTGGATACGATAAAACGACTTGATAAGGTTTGGATGCAGTGACAGGGAACTCACGAAAATAAAAGAGCCCCACTGTTGGGGCTCTGTGCGTACAATGGCGGAGGCGGTAGGATTCCCGCGTCCGCCTTCGGCGAACGCTCTTCCCCCTCGGCGCAAGCGCCTTCGGGCGGTCGCCTAAAAACAGCCCACGGGGCTGTTTTCTGAACGGCGCCCGACCTTGCGGTTCGAATCCTCTGAGAGGTTTTCAGCAATGAAAAGAGCCCCACTGTTGGGGCTCTGTGCGTACAATGGCGGAGGCGGTAGGATTCGAACCCACGGACGCGTGAACGTCAACAGTTTTCAAGACTGCCGCCTTCAACCACTCGGCCACGCCTCCACCTTCAGGATGTCGTTTGCTAGCTTCAGGAACGACGCATGCATGCGCTTCGTTCGCGGTTTGTTAAGCTACACAAACGCACTGTGCAGGATACCATATAATGGCGGCATGACTGATGAAGACTACATGACAATGGCACTTGCGGAGGCTCGTCGCGCAGCATCTTTGGGTGAGGTGCCCATTGGTGCTGTGGTGGTGTATGAGCCAATAGATAGGGGAACGCGCAAGTCGTTGGCCGCGCCTCGCGTGATCGCGCGGGCGTGTAACCTGCGCGAATCGACGAAAGACCCTGCTGGGCACGCCGAGTTTCTGGCTATGAAGCAAGCAGCGCGTGAACTTGACGCATGGCGCTTGACCGATTGTACGGTGTACGTGACGCTTGAGCCGTGCATCATGTGCGCTGGGCTTATGCATCAAGCGCGCGTGAGCCGGTGCGTGTACGGTGCTCCCGACAGCAAGGCCGGTGCGTTGGGCACGCTGTACAGCGTGCATGCCGACAGTCGGCTCAACCACACGTTTGCAGTTACGTCGGGCGTTCTGGCGGAAGAATGCGCCGGCGAGCTGAAGCGCTTTTTCGCCGAACGCAGGGGAAAGAAATAAAGAACAACAAGAAACAACGAGAGACAACGAGAAAACACGAGGAATAGCAATGCAGAACAGCATGGTAGAGCTACAGGATGACCCGCGCACTCGCGGCGAGCTGGTTGACATGGTGGGCACTGCACGCACCTCGCAATTCGATGCGCGGTCGTTGCAGTCGCTTGGGTACCTGCGTGTCATTGCGCCGGCGAAGGTGAACCTGTTCTTAGGCATAGGATGCCGCCGTGCTGATGGCTACCATGATGCGATAAGTCTCATGCACGCGCTCAACCTGCACGATGTGCTGCATATAGGGCGCGTGCCGCTTTCCGAATCGGCAGGATGGAAGGGCCGGGCGTGCGCTGCAGTGGTGGGGCCTTGCGACAACGTTTCGGTGCACGTGAGCACCATACCGCGTGGTGGCGTGCCTGAGCTCGACATTCCGGCCGAGAAGAACCTGGTTACAAAGGCGGTTGACGCGTTCGCGCGCAAGCTGAACTACACCGAGGCGTGCGCGCTCGACCTTCGCATAGAGAAAAGCATTCCCTATGAGGGAGGGCTGGGCGGCGGGTCATCCGACGCGGCGGCGGCGCTGCTTGGTGCGGCACGGCTGTGGGGTGTCGATGCGGATAACCCCGCATTGGAGGCCGCGGCCCGCTCTCTCGGTAGCGATGTTGCTTTCTTCCTGTATGGCGGGTGCGGGCTTTACGAGGGCACAGGTGATGTGTTCGTTCGCAGCTTAAAGCCCATGACAAAAAACGTGGCGCTCATCAAGCCCGAAGGGGGCGTGTCGACCGCGCAGGCTTATGCTGCATTTGACGAATGCCCGCAGGAAATAAATGAGGAACTGCTCGATCGCGTGAATGCGGCGTGCGAAGCTGCCAGCGTTCCTTTGTTTAACAATTTGGCACCCGCATCAGAGCGATTGATGCCTCTTCTTGCGGAAGTTCGCACGTGGGCGGCGGGCTTTCCCGGTGTGACCGATGTGCTATTGTGCGGCAGCGGCGCGACCACGTTTGCTGTGTGCGATAGCTTTGAAGCGGCATGCGCATTGACGGCAGCAGCGAAGCGAAAGGGCTGGTGGGCGCGCACTACGGCGTTCGGTGGTGCGCGAGCAGCGGTGCTTCCGCTTCGCTAGCGTTGCTGCCAGGGCCAGCGCCACTTCGTGTTTGCACGCATAGGCTTTGAGCGGTAGCCGGGGTTGTGCTTTAAGAACACGTGGTTGGCTATGCGAATGGCTGCCAGCCCAATAAGCGCGGTTATCAAAAAGCTTGCTGCCAAGTCGAGCACGGGGGCGTTGTGCTCAAACAGCGCGTACAAGCTGAACAGGCCGAACACAGCCGAAAGAACCAGCGTGATCCAGGTGAACAGCCGAATGAGAATTTCCTTCGCGCGCGGTGGAGAGGTCACCGCGCGCGCGACAAGGTATACGATGGCTGCCAGAAGAGCGAGCGCAATCAGCAGAGGCACGATTCTCGAGAGTCGGACAAAGAACATAATTGGTGCTCCTGCGCTTACGAAAGGGCTGTTTACACACGGGTTGCGGCCGTTTTATCGACAACGCCTGTCTCATTCGCTTCTCGTTTAAGCTGCGCCAAGAAATCGGCGGCGTCGTCAACCTCGTCATCGATGTCGTCGCCAACGTCGATGTTTTTCGGCTTCCTACGGTACAGAATATCATACATGATAGGCACAATGTAGAGCGTCATGAACGTGGCGTACAGCAAGCCACCCACAACCACCATGGCCATGCCGCGTTGCATTGATGCACCCACCGCGCCACTTAACACCATGGGCATCATGGCCAAGATAGTGGTGAGCGCGGTCATCAGAATAGGCCGCATGCGGGTTTTGCCCGCTGCCACCAGTGCCTCGCGCTTGTCCATGCCGCCGATGCGCAGACGGTTCACGTAGTCGACAAACACAATGCCGTTGTTCACGATGGTGCCCATGAGCACCGCAAAACCCATAAGGCTTAGCATGCTTAATTGTTCGCCGCCTATTACCAGGGCAAACAAGCCGCCGGTGAAGGCAAGCGGCACGGTGAACAGAATGATAAACGGCGACAGTAGGCTTTGGAATTGCGCGACCATCACCAGGTAAATCAGCACGAATCCCAGCAGCAATAACAACAGCATCTGGTTCACCATGGTGTCGATATTCTCTATTTCGCCGCCAAACGACAGCTTGTAACCGTCGGGCAGCTCAATGGCGTCAAGCTTGTCAGTTAGATCGCGCGACAGTAGTGCGTTGTTGTAGCCGTCTTCCACTTCGGCGGTAATGGTCATCACGCGGCTGCCGTCGGTGTGCGATATAGCGGCCGAGGCAGTACCCTCTTCGGTGGTTGCTATGTCACCCAGCTTCACGGTGCTGGTTTTGCCAGCAGCGTCAGTGATGTTCACCTTGGTGTCTAACAGCTTATCAGCGTCGATCACCTTGGTTTCGTCAATGATCTTCACTTTCATGTCGGTTCCGTCGAAGGTGACTTCGGTGGCATCCGTTTCAGTGGTAAGGCGGTCGGACAAGTCGGCGTACAGCTGCGCGACGGTATAGCCTTTTTGAGTGAGCTTGTCCTTGTCGATGATCAGGCTTATCTGCTTGTCGAGGCTCTTCGTGCCATTGTCAACTTCGGTGTAGCCCTCAATGCTTTCGATTGCATCCATCACCTGCTGGCTAATTTCGTCGAGCACTTTGGGGTCGTCGCCCGACAGTGTAAGCGATAGCCCCGTGCCTAGCATTGAGCTCATGGCGTCGGTTGCCGATGCGTCGCTGCTTATTTGTTTTGCCAGTTCGGCGGTTTCCTCGTTGATGCCGCCGAACACTTCAACAACAATGTCGGCGGCCTTCTTCATGATGGCCTGCACCTGTTTTTCCGTGGTTACGGAATCGTCGGTTTGCAGGTATAAAGTAAGCATGCTGCTTTCCATATTGTCGGCACCGCTTGCTGCATCGCTCGAGAGAAGCGACAAAGAACTCGTTGCGTCCATGGCCCCTGCGTATTCGACGCCTTCGATACCGGCCAGGCGCACAAGCATTTCGTCAGCTGCTTCAAACATCTGCTCTTTCTTAACGGTTTCGGGCATAGCGAGGTTCATTTCAACAGTGTCGGCCGTCATGGTTGGTATAAGCACAATACCCATGTTCACTACGCCAATAATGGCCGCAACCAGCAGTGCGAGCGCAGCCAGCAGTGGCGCCGCTTTATGGCGCAGGAAAAATCTGAGGCTGCGACCGTAGACGTTTTGCGCTCGTTCAAACCAGGCGGTGTTGCGCGGGCGATAGTTTTTGAAAATGAACGACGAAATGGTGGGAACAAGCGTCAGCGCTATGAGCAGCGACG
This sequence comes from Adlercreutzia sp. ZJ138, assembly GCF_011038935.1. Taxonomy (NCBI): domain Bacteria; kingdom Bacillati; phylum Actinomycetota; class Coriobacteriia; order Eggerthellales; family Eggerthellaceae; genus Adlercreutzia; species Adlercreutzia sp. ZJ138. The sequence continues at coordinate 49,600 of NZ_JAAKEA010000009.1, forward strand.
ACGCCAACACATACGCAATCGTGAGCGCGAAGGGCAGCAGCAGCTGGTTCACCAATCCGTCGGTGAACACTACGGGCAAAAACACGCAGATGGTGGTAAGCGTGGACGCTATGGCGGCGCCGGCGATTTGCTTGGCGCCTTGTACGGCGGCGCGCGGTGCAGGCATGCCCTTTGCTCGCATGCGGTAGATGTTCTCAAGTACGATGATGGAGTTGTCAACCAGCATGCCGATAGCAAGCGAGATGCCGCCTAAGGTCATGATGTTGATAGTTAGCCCACTGAAGTACATGAGCACGAGCGAGAACAATACCGAGAAGGGAATAGAGAACGCCACCACCAGCGTTGGCTTCCAGTCGCGCAGGAACACGGCGAGTACTATCATGGCCAAAAGCGCGCCGATGATGAGTGATTTCAGGATGGACTCAATGAACAGCAAGATGACTGAGCCTTGGTCACTCATAACGTTCAAGTGCAAGCCGGGGTAGCGTTCCTGCAGCTTGTCGATAGTGTCGTGGCACAAAGCCGACACCTCGCTTGTGTTGGCTGTGGAGGTTTTGAACACCGACAGCATCACGGCGTTTTGTGCTGGTTCGCCAGCACTGGTTTTCATGTAGGCGTCACCCACGTTGTCGACAACGGTGATGTCGGCCACGTCGGCCAAGCGCACGTCGCCCACGCCATCAATAGTTACCAGCAGCAGCCGCTCGAGTTCTTCAAGGCTGGTGATGTTGGTGCCCACACGCAGCAACCACTGCTCATCTGAGTTGTCGCCGGCATTCAGGTAGCCTGCGGGCATTTGGAAGTTCTGCGCCATAATCAGCTGTGCGAGCGTTTTCTTGTCCACAAGCGCATCAATGTTGGCCTGCTCGATGGCGCTTGTGCGTGCGTTTTCGTACTGGGCGCGAGCGTCTGCAAGCTGTGCGCGGTTGGCTGCTATCGAGCCTTGTGCGGCTGCCAGCTGTCCTGTCGCACCGCCGAACTGGCTAGCGGCAGACACGCTGCCCGACTGCACCTGCGCGAGCTGGCTTTGGTATTCGTGCAGCTCGGCTGCGGCGGTTTGCAGCTTTTGCCCCACAGACTCAAGCTCAGCTTGGCCGCTTTCCAGTTTCGCTTGTGTATCGGATATCAGTTGGGGCAGCTCGGCGAAGCGTTTCATCTCGTCTTCGGTTAAGGGGACACCGCTTTGCATCTTCTCCTGCAGCTGCGCCATTTCTTCGCCGTAGCCTTGCAGTTGGTTGCCGAGGCTTGCCAGTTCGGCAGCTCCCGAATCGAGTTGGGCCTGCAGGGTCGATATTTCTGAGGTTTTTGCCGCAATGGCCAGCGTCAGCCCCGAAGACGCCTCGCCCAGCTGGTCAGACGTTGTGCCTTCGGCGTTTTGCATCGCTTCTAACTGCGATTCAATTTGGGCGTCGGCTTCGTTGAGCTGCGCCTCGCCTTCTTCGATGGATGCTTTGGCGTTAGAAAGCTCTCTGTTCACATTCGACAAAAGGCGGTTGTTGATGTCCTCTATCTTGCTGTCGGACAAGCGAACTTCCACGGTTCGCTCAGCGCTGCCGAGCGGTGATACGTCGGCCACACCGTTCACACGCTCGAATTCGGGCATCACCTTCTCTTCGACAAAGGACGACAGGTCATAGATGTCTTTCCCATCGTAGGTGGCAGAAACATACAGGGTTGCCATCATGTCCATGCTAACTTCCATGTAGTTGGGGGTGCCAGCTGTATCGGGAAGCGTCGACGCAATTTCGTTTACGGCCGATGACACTTTCACGAGTGCCGAATCCATGTTGGTACCGTCTTCGAACGACAGGAAGATCATCGAGAAGTTTTCGGCGCTCGATGACATCACGCTTGTCACGCCATTTACGGTGCTCAAGGCTCCTTCGAGTACGTCGGTTACTTCGTCTTCGACCTTTTCTGCTGTGGCGCCCGGGTAGGTGGTGATGACTGTCAGATAGGGGATGTCCATTTCGGGAAGCAAGTCGATCTTGGTCTTTGAGAGCGATACGGCCCCGAGGATAAGGGCGACGATCACGCATACGACAATGGTGAACGGCTTCTTCACGCTGAATCTACTAAGCATGTGCTGCCTCCTTGGCGGCTCATTTGGCGAGCGCGGGCACAGGCGACACACGTGCCCCTAAGCGCGATGCAGAACATGGCGTAGGAGAAGGCGCGACCGCAAGGTCCCGAGTGGTTTGGGGGAATACTAGCACGGATTTTGGCGGTAAATCGTTACGAAGTGTAAGGGAATAGATCTATCAGGCAGAATGTGATAGATGTCGTGAAACTGTTTTCTATTTGTAATGCGAAGGCAGGTTCGTTGAAAGCAGGTGCGCTGGGGTGCGTTGGGGTCAAGTGGGCGGCGAGTATCCGAGTGGATCGAGCGGCTGAGCGGCTGTGAGCCGCGGATCGAGCGATCGAAGGAGATGGTGCCACGCACTGGGGGCTACGCGCTGGGGGGGCTGCGCGCCGAACGGACGAGCGTTCGAGCGGCTGAGAACCCAAGGGTCGCGCATCTTTGGTGAATCTCCGTTTGCCTGCTATTCGCTTGTTGATGAAGGGTATTATGAATGAGCACGAAACAATGCTTGTAAGCGAAAGGGCTTGCCGGCGAAGAAGGAGGCTATCATGGACAATCGTGTCTACGAACTGCTGAATGACCAGATCAACAAAGAGCTGTACTCGGCATACCTATACTTGTCGTTTGCCGACTACTACGAGGAAGAGGGCCTGTCCGGTTTTGCAAATTGGTATGAAATCCAGGCGCAGGAAGAGCGCGACCATGCGATGATCTTCCGCAACTATCTGCACGAGAATGGTTGCGCGGTGAAGCTTTTGGCCATCGATCAGCCCGACAAGCAGTTCTCCAACTTCTTGGAGCCGCTGGAGGCCGCAGCTGAGCACGAGCGCTACGTGACCGGCCTCATCAACGACATCTATGCCGCCGCCGTGGAGGTTAAGGATTACCGTACGTGCAAGTTCCTCGACTGGTTTATCGAAGAGCAGCAGGAAGAGGAAGACAACGCCGACACCATGGTCACTCGCATGAAGCTGTTCGGCAACGACACCAAGGCGCTTTACGACCTGGATCGCGAGAATGCAGCGCGCGTATACAGCGTACCTTCTCCGCTTGCTGCCGAGTAAGCAAGAGACAAACAATAGCTCGCGAAGAGCAAGCGCAAAGAACGTTTCCAAAAGAGGCGAGTCCAGTGAGGGCTCGTCTCTTTTGTGCTGAGTGCCATCCAGCTCTAAGCGAAGTGCGAAAGATGGAAAACCACCCGCTGTACAGGTGATCGTGCTTGGTGTGTAGACTCGGGCAAGAAGTGACGTCTCGAGTTATTCTTCTGCCTTATAGGTTCACTCGAATGCTCTATAAACTGCCACTTTTTTACGAAATGCGCGATTGAACAAAGTTAGCCGTGTCTTCGGGAACTTTTTTCACGAAATGCACGAATCGAAGCACGCGAAAGTGGGGCGAAAACGACACGCTTTCCTTCTCCGCTCAGACAATAACCACGTTTCCCCTGTTCAGGAATGAACATTGATTTTCCCTCACACTTACCGTCCTCTGGAAACAATCCTTTGTTCGTACATTTCGTAGAAAAAAGGGCAGAAGACACGGCTAACTTTGTTCAATCGCGCATTTCGTAAAAAAAGTGGTAGCGGACGGGATTGGCTGCTCTCAAATCCTTATTTCGTTCCCAGTAGTTCGCATCGCAAGGCATAGCGAGTTGACATTGCTCCCTTCACTGAAGAGTGAAGCCGCACGTTTAGCCGACGAGCAACAAATCGCGCGATCACGTCTGTTTCGTTCGCGTCGTAAAGCTGCCCCTTCGTTACCGTCACTACAAACACATCGGCGGAATTTAAGCGCACTCTTCGCCGAGAATCGAGCTGGCGGCTTCTGTCATTTGCATGCCAAGCATCAGAGTCATACTCCAACGCCAAGCGTGCATCTGGCCAATACAGGTCGCAGCGTCGCCGTTGTGTTCGTTGCGCGTTACTGTAGTTTCCAGAAGGAACAAAAACATCCGCATTCATTACGGGAAACGGTATTCCGTACCCTCCGAGCATGCGAGGTAGGCATAGCAACAGCGCGAGCTTCGTCTCCATAGGGGATGCCGAGTTGTCGCGCACAAACCTTGCCGCTCGTAGCGCATTTCGACTTCCTCGCAGCTTGGATGCAAGATCAATGAAGCGGAGGATATCTTTTTGTGTTGTAAGTGGCTTTCGGCGAACAAAGCCTCTTTCTGCGTCGTCATCTGAAAGGGTCGACTCTTCGGTTGGCGTTGCGTATGAACCGCATAACCCGTAACCCAACTGGATGGTTTCGATCAGAGACAAAGTTTCCGCCATCTGGACAAACATCAGCTCGGGGCTTGCGACGTTGATCCCTTTCGCCACTTCAACGAAACTGCCACGGGGTAAATCGAGATTCAACACGTGTGGGCAAAAAAAGCGCGAAGGACGTCGGTCTTGGGCTCTGGAAACCGCTGTGTGAATGGGGTGCTCTTGCGAAAGCCCCAACATATCGCAGATATTGCAAGCTTCGCTTTTGCTTACATGTAGACCATGGGAAACTGGCCGATATTTCACGGTCGTGAACTTCTCCGAAGAAGGGAGACTTCCTTTTCCGTGCCAAAACTCGCATGCTGTCTTATGTGTCACGAAATAACTCATGGCTGTTAGCATAGCGGTTGACCTTACGTAAGAAGTATCGGATTTCTTGCACTGCTCATCTCATTTCTTTCGGGAATCTAGCAAATCACATGCTATTTCTTGTACGTTGGCAGCTGGGATCTGTCAGCTTTTGCGCCAGCTTTGTGCCTGCTCGTCTTGTTTTGGGGTTGCTCCTGAGTTGCTGCTTTCTCACTTGATCTTACTTGAAACTCTACGAAAACTCATTTGCGGCAATGCTACAACGTCTGACATGCGATCGTCCGAAATATGAAGCGACTCGAAACAAGCAATTATGTCGCATGATGCCACTCTATTTTGGTGGGGTGTTTCTCATTGAAAACCAATGATGAGGGAATGCAATAGGGGAAGACGTTCCGACGGAGCAGAGAAAATGCGATCAGGTGTGCGAAATGCAGGTACGTTCGCTTGCGCATTCGGATCACGTGAGTAGCCGTACAGCGTGGCAAGGATCATCGGTATAAGGCGCAAGTTCATCGGTTTAAGAGGATGCGTTACAGATCGCTGTCGACTACTCTGAAACCTGTTTTGTAGACATCGGACAGGAGGTCGACAATGGTCAAAGTTGTAGCGAGTCATGTGGTTCGTGAATCGCAGATCGATGAGTTTGTTGAAACGGGCAAGCAAATGATCCAGATATCGCAAAACGATGCTGGAAACGTACACTATACGCTCAACCGGAACGTTCAGAATCCGAATGTGTTCGTCATCCTTGAAATGTGGGAAAGTCAAGAGGCGCTGGCTGCGCATATGGAAACCAGCCATTTCAAGAAGTACGCGCCTCTTATGGGGTCGATGCTTGAAGAAGAGCCTGCTATAGAAATCTACGAAGAGGTCTAACCGATCGCAAAAGGCGTTCCCAGAACGATCGTAAAAGGTGCGCCCAAAGCGATCACAAAAGGCGAATCCAAGATGATCGCAAAGGGCGCGTCTAACGAAAAACGTAGCTCAGGAAGCGCCGATAGAACCACCAGCGCACCTTCACGTTACGCAGTCATGCGCTCTGCCCAGGGAAGTACTGATTAATTCCGTCAGAGCAAGGCTGACGGAATTAATCAGTACTTCAAAGGGATCACTGTGCCCGGTATCTTTCCAGGCTTCGGCTACTTCGTGTTTAGAATATCGTCGAGCAGCTCTTGATTGCTGTGCACGTTGAACTTGCGATAGATATGCTGAATGTGCGAACTCACGGTGTTTTCCGACAGCACGAGTATTTCGGCGATACGTGGTCGGCTACGTCCTGTTAGCAAAAGAGACAAAACTTCCTTTTCGCGTTCGGTTAGCCCATGCTCTTCGGCAAGACGTCCGATTCGGTTCGCGAAGTCGGGACGGAATCCCGTCAGATCGTTGTGGTTGGGGTTGGCGGAGCGGGGTGTCATGAATGCGTACTCTTTGACAAGACCCCACAATTCGGAGTTTCCCACGAAAAGCAGCAAAATGGAGCAGGCGTAAAGCAACCCTGTCGCGCTACTCACGAGGGTTGTTCCTACGGCAGTAACCGGGGCTAATCCAAGCGCGATGTGTAAAGCTGTGCCAAGCGCTGTGCCAAGTGCGGCCAGTGCCAAGCCGGCGCCCAAGCCAACCGCGATATCGTTTCCCACCTGGTAGGATAGTTCCGTCATGGCAAGCCAAACTGCCACGAAAAGCCCGGCGAGTCCTAAAAGCGTCAGCAGGTAGGAAAGGATGAGAAGCCCCGTCAATTCGGCGGTGGGAGCGCAAAGATACCCCGCTAAGCCCACGACTGCAACAACCATGAGTGCTGATGAGGCGATGCGAGGCGCGAAGAACATGCTTGCCCAAAAAGCCAGCACAACAACGCTGAGGACAACAAGATGAACAGGGGTGAATGCATCGAGTGCGGTAAATGTACCCGATGCAAAAAAGCTTTCGCTCAAAGCGATGATCTGCCCATTGAGGAAACCGACGCAAACTCCTATGAGCACACATGCCGACGCCAACGAAGGAGACATACCCAGAATTAGACGCGACGTTTTCCAGAAAATCTGCTCGGCCGTGCTCGTTCCATACGTCTCGCTTTTGGGCGTAATGAATATGGCCGATCCGCCGATCGATTCGCCTTGTTCCCATGCTTGGGCATCACTGTCTTTGTCAGATACGCTGACGATCGAGCGGATTGTCACCAACAGTCCGACAATTGCTTCGGGCATGATTATGGTGCAGGCAGCAGCAGCGGGAAATGGTAACAGGGTAACCAATCCGGCGATCGCGATGCCAATGGCGAGTGCGAGACACAAAACAATGCTCGAAGTTTCCGACCCGCGTTGTGCGTACATGCGACCCCATGCAAGAGCGAAGCACACGTTTGTGCAGCCGATAATGACACCGCCGATTATGAGCAAAGGGAATGCGTGTATAAACACGCCCGCGAGCATGAGCGCCGAACCAAGGGAAGCTGCTCCAACGACAGCTACCTCTGTTTTGAGCGACGAGAGAAAACCCAGCGCGATTTTAGAGCTCTTGTACGACACAAAAGCAGTGGCACTTCCCGTAAGCGCACAAACGATGAAGTACGCTTCACACTCGCGGGGATTGAGCTGAGATCCTTCGAACAGCAATGGACAGAACAGAGAAAGAATCGCCCATGCCCAGTAGAGAGACGAGGGAAATGCAAGGGCACTGTCTGCAAACGAGCGCTTCTGTTCGTGCCGATCTTGTGTGGGTGACACGTTAAATCACCTCGGTTCTCGGTGTGTTGCATATGAGCGGTGCGGAAGGGGGCTAAACACAATTAAGCATGGCTCTATTGTAATTGGGGAAGTGTCATTACTGTGATGATTCGTTTGCTCACAATCTGAGTAAAGATGAAAAACACCAGGTCAATCGTCTCATTGGATTCCGGTTAGAAGCAAAATCATCGAATTGACGTGAACGATAATGTTCCATTTCGCTCTTTTGCCGGGTGTTTTTGCGAACCGGTGCGTGGGAAGGTTCGGGCGTCGGGCAGCAAGCCTCCCGACTGAGAGTTGTCGATCAACGGTAGGGCTTGGGAAAAGGAGCATGAAGCTATGACTGGCATGTGCAACTATGACGGAAAAGTTGTTGTTGTGACCGGTGCCCGTTCGGGAATCGGTGCGGCGACGGCCAAGAAGTTCGCGCTTCTTGGTGCTAAGGTGGTATGCGCTGGACGGCGTCCGTGTGCTGATACCGTCGACGCCATCAAAGCGGCGGGTGGCGAGGCCATTAGCATCAACTGTGACGTTGCCAACGAAGAAGATGTGAAGAACCTCATTGCGAAAACGGTTGAGGAATACGGAAAGCTTGACGTGCTTGTCAACAACGCCGGTTCGCTTCCTCCCACGAAGGATCTTGCCGAACAGACGGTTGAGGATTTCGATCACACGATGGCTGTTGACGTGAAGGGCGTGTTCCTGGGCATGAAGTATGCCATTCCTGTCATGCTCGAAGCAGGCAAGGGCGCTATCGTCAACATTTGCTCGGTTGCTGGCTTGGTTGCCGACCCGGGTATGGCTCCCTATGTTGCTGCAAAGCATGCTGTCGTTGGTCTCACCAAGGCTGCGGGCATCGAATACGCGAGCAAGGGCATTCGTGTTAACGGCATTGCTCCCGGTTTCGTCGCTTCTGAGATGACCCAGGGCTGGATGGATGATCCCGAGATGAAGGCGCTCGTGTCGAGCTACAACTGGCAGAACCGCATTGCCGATCCGTCCGAAATCGCTTCCGTGGCGGCGTTCCTTGCTTCCGATGAGGCGTCGTTCATGGGCGCTGCCGTCGTCGCCGTCGACGCTGGTCAAACGGCTCACTAGGGGTAAGCGCGTTGAGTGGGCAGGTGTGTTATCACGCTGGTTCTGCTCGCGCGAAAAAAGTCAAACCAACAGGAAAAGAGGTTAATCATGGCTTTTGATGTTGAATATGATGTCGTATGCATCGGTGGTGGCGGATCGGGTAAGTCTGCCGCATACACCATCGCAACCGAGAGCGAGCTTTCCGTCTGCGTGCTCGAGAAGCTTGAGAACTGCGGCGGGTCTTCCATCTACGCCGAGGGTACGTGCGCTTCTGAGTCGTCCGAGCAGGCCGCTCGCCCTCATCCGGACTATCCGGGCGAGCTTCCTGAGGGCGCTCACTTTCCCACGCACGAGGAGCATGTGCAGCGCTATATAGACTACAGTCATCATCGCGCTAACGTTGAGGTTGCGAAGGCGTTCGCGTACAACTCTGCCGAGACGATCGACATCTACAAGGGTCTTGGTATTGAGTATACCGATGTAACCATCTATGCGTTCGATCAGCCCGCCGAGCTGTACACCTTCCATCGTCCCGAGGGATTGGGCCAGCACTGCCAGGATGTCTTGGAGCGCGCATGCGTGAACGCTGGGGTCGACATCTTCACGAGCACGCCCGCCCAAGAACTCATCACCGAAGACGGCAAGATTGTCGGCGTTGTGGCGAAGGATGCCGATGGCAACGAGATGCGCATCGGTGCGAAGGCTGTTGTGCTCGCGACCGGCGGTTTTGGCAACAACATGGAAATGGTTGAGAAGTACACCTGGATTCCCAACATCGCTCAGACGAACTATCAGTCGGTGCCGACGCAGAACACCGGCGACGGCGTTCGCATGGCCGAGGCAGTTGGCGCACATCTGAAGGACATCGGCGCGCTCATGATCATCGGTTGCACCGATGGCCGTACGCTTGGTTCGGGTATCAATGGTGCTGGCTATCAGCCCAACCTGTGGGTTGACACGACGGGCGCGCGCTTCTGCAACGAAGCTGTAGCCAACAGCTTTGCCGATACTGGCAACACCATCGCAAGGCGTGACGACGGCATCGTGTTCTCCGTCATGGACGAAGACACCGTTACTCGCCTTGAGTCTGGCACGGGTTCGGCGGTTGGTCTGGGCGACTTTATTCCCATTCACAAGACCATGCCGACGCTGCGTGCTGAAATCGAGGAAGCCCTTCCCGACGGAGCAGCATTCAAGGCTGATACCATTGAGGGTCTGGCCGAGGCGATGGGCGTTGACGTCGAAACGTTCAAGGCTGCTGTCGAGAAGTACAACGAGGCATGCGATGCTGGCAAGGACGATGAGTACATGAAGCCCGCGAAGTTCCTGCAGCCCGTTCGTAAGGCTCCGTTCTATGCGACCAAGCAGCGTCCGTCGATCTTGGTGTCGTGCGGCGGCATTCGCATCAACGGCAACTTCCAGGTGACCGATAAGGATTACGTTGCGATTCCTGGCTTGTATGCTGTTGGTATGGAAGCGACGGGTCTGTTCGGCGACACGTACAACCTGGACGTTCCGGGCACCGCGAACGGATTTGCCCATACGTCGGGTCGTTTGGCGGCACGTCACATCATTTCGACGCTGGCGTAAGCTGGTTGCGGTTCGCCACCGCAGTCGCTTTTCTTCTGGGGTTCCCGTTTTGCGAGGGCAGAGACGGGAACCCCTCTTATTGGCCTTCCGAACGTTTGCTGGAAGGCGTGGTGAAATCGCACGTCATCGAGATTGGAACGAACATGAAAACAGCAGTGGTGTTTAAGTGGTGCAAGGATCCGCAAGATGCGCGCGTTTCGGCAGATGGGGTGGTGTCGTGGCCCGGTGTGAAACTGTCACCGACCGATGATGACCCTGCGGCCATGGACGTTGCCAAAGGTGTTTCTGCAGAAGCAGACATTGTGGGCATCACCATTGGAGACGGGAAGCCGGAATGGGCGGCGGCGCGCGGCGCTGCAAATACGGTTATTGTAGAAGATGCGTTCGGCGGGCCCGATGGCACCGCTGCCGCTCAGGCGATCGCCGCAGCGGTGAAGCGAGCGGGCGATGTCGACATCGTGACGATTGGCGACTCCGATTGGGATCGCGGGGTTGTGTCGGCGTTGGTGGGTGCGCTTGGATGGAAGGCATACGCGAACGTGACAGCCGCTCAGGCTGAGGGCGACGATGTACGTCTCACGATAAAGACTCCGGCCGGAAATCGCATTGTGTTGGCGAAGCCTCCAATGGTTATTGCTGCACAGGCGTTGAGCCAAGAGGCAAACGTGCCGGGTATGAAGCAAACGCTTGCCGCTCGAAAGAAGCCGGTGGAGAAGGAGAGCGTTGCCTCGCTGGGTGCCGCAAGCGGTATCGGGGAAAGCGGCGGTACGCGTCTGCCCGAAGGTGATGCTGCGATCATCTTTGATGGCGCTGACCCGTCGAATGCTGTTGCGCAGCTGATGGATGCGTTGCGCGGCGAAGGCGTTTTGTAATGGCAATCTGCGAACACCGATAGGGGTGACCGAACTATGGGAAAGAAAACGTGGATCATTGCAACGGAGTCTCGTCGCTTGGGCGGCATCGTTGCTGCGGCGCGGCGTGTGAGTGATAGCGTTTCTATCGCTGCCGTGGGATCGAGCGACTTGGCGAGCGAAGTTGCGTCGTATGGGGCCGATCGCGTTGTCGCGTTCGTCGCGTCCGATGACGTTCCTGTCGAACCGCTGGGGCCGTGTGTTGCTGAGTTCATTGCGGCCGATGGGACCGATATCGCGTTGTCGAACGATTCGGGCAGCGCTCGCTGCATCTTGGGTGCAGTGGCGGGTGCCATAGGAGCGGCTGTTGTGGGCAACGCGCAGGCGTTGAGCTTGGATGGCGACAACGTGGTTGCCGACAACCTAATCGCTAACGCGAAGGCGATCGAAGCCGTGTCAGCTCCAAGGATGGCATGTATCTACACAGGTCCAGACGACGATCGAATTGAGGGTTCCGCAGCTGCTATTGAGTGCGCGCCTGTCCCTTCCATCGAAGACCGAGCGATTGGCTTTGAGGAAGCTACTGGTACGGGACTTGCCACCGCATCGCGCGTGGTGGGCGTAGGTATGGGCTTGGCGACGCGCGACAATTTACCGCTGATTGACGCGCTCGCCGATGCTATGGGTGCCGAGCTCGCTTGCACGCTTCCCTGCTGCGACGACATGCGTTGGTATCCGTCCGAGCGCGTGCTCGGGTCGTCGCACAACACCGCTTCTCCCGATCTCTACATTGCAGTGGGCATTTCCGGTTCGCCGAACCACACGTCGGGCTTCCGCGATGCGAAAACCGCTGTGGCAGTAAACAACGATCCCGATGCTGAAATCTTCAATTGCTGCAAGTACGGTATCGTGGGGGATCTCTTTGATGTGGTTCCGGCATTAACCGAGGCGTTCAAATAGGTTGAAAGCGAGCTGTGCGCGCCGGGCTGCTTCTCGACTGCGTTAGGCCAGGCTTTGCGCCGAGGAATAAAAGAAAGGTTTGACATGGAAGAAAGGGATTTCGATGCCATTGTCGTCGGTTCTGGGTGCGCCGGACCTATTGCGGCGTATGAGCTGGCGAAGGCGGGAAAGAGCGTGCTTGTCGTAGAGCGAGGCGATACGGCAGGCTCAAAGAACATGACCGGCGGACGCATTTACATGCATCCGCTGCGCAAGGTGTTTGATGCTGACACGCTAGCGACCGCACCTCTTGAGCGGCGCATCACGCGCGAAAAGGTTATGCTGATGTCACCAGACGCCGAGTTTACCATCGATTTCAGCAGTGATGCCATGCGTACCGACAACGATTCGTATTCAGTTTTGCGTGGTACGTTCGATCAGTGGCTTGCCGACCAAGCTGAGGCGGCAGGCGCAGAATACATCTACGGGATTCCTGTTGAAGAGGTTGTGAAAGACGATGCCGGTGCCGTTATTGGTATTCGTGCAGGGGAAGATGAGATAACTGCAAACGTCGTCATTTTGTGCGATGGCGTAAACTCGCTTTTAACCGAGCAAGCGGTTGGCTATCGGCGCCCGCCTGCCTCGGCGATTGCCGTTGGAATCAAGCAGACATTTGCGCTGCCGGCGAAAACCATCAGCGATCGGTGCTTGGTGTCTACCGATGACGAGGGTACCGCGATGCTTATTGCCGGCGATGCGACCAAGGGGAAGTTCGGCGGCGGGTTCATGTACACAAACCGTGACTCCATTTCGCTTGGTATCGTTGCAGGAATTGAATCGGTTTCGACAGGTGAGTATCCCATTTACCAAATGATGGAAGAGCTGAAGAGCCATCCGGGTATTGCGGCACTTATCAAGGATGGCGAGCTCGTGGAGCACTCAGGACACATGGTTCCGGAAGGTGGCTTGGGAATTATGCCCGAGCTTGTGGGTGACGGTGTGCTCGTTGCTGGTGAGTCGTCAATGATGTGCATCAACTTTGGCTATGCGGTGCGCGGTATGGATTATGCTATCGCCGCTGGCCAGATAGCAGGACAAGCGGCAGTTCGTGCGCTTGACGCGGGGGATGTGAGTGCATCGGGGCTTTCGTGCTATAAGCAGATGCTCGAAGACTCCTTCGTTATGAAAGATTTGCGCTCCTTCTCTGCGGAACCAGAGTTCCTCGAGCATTTCGATCACATGTTCTGCGGGTATCCGGAAATGGTGCGAGACATCATGAACAACATGTTCATCATAGATGGCAGCCCCGCCAAGCACGTGAAGAACATGGTTATGCCTGAAGTTAAGAAGATGGGCTACCTGAACATCTTCAAGGACATGAAGGGAGCCCTGAAAGCACTATGAGCGATGTGAAGATTACCGTAAACGTTGACAAATACCTAGCGGTCAACAAGTACGAACCCGACAGCGAGTCTCATATCATTCTTGTGGATGACCCAGACGATGCTGAGTTTTTGAAGCTCGTGAAGGTTTGCCCGGCTGCGCTCTACAAGATTGAGGCTGACGGCACCAAGCGCTTCGACTATTCGGGATGTCTAGAATGTGGCACGTGCCGCATTGCCTGTGGCGACACGATTGTTGAGAAGTGGGTGAACCCCACATCGGGCTGTGGCGTGCAGTTTCGTTACGGCTAGGGAAACCCAGAGCTGGCAGCATAAATCAGTGGCTCCCAAGGGTTGAGCTATGCACTGGCTGCAAAGCTCGTGTGTCGCATTCCCTGGTGGGGTGCTTGATTTGAAGCAATGTTGAATAAAAAGGCACCTGCTTGTTTGAACAGGTGCCTTTTGCTGCGCTTGGTTTCCGAGAAAGACGTTGGGGAAGCTGAGCCTTCCGCTCACGTGTCTCCGTTACTCGAGTGACTTCGTTTCTTCGTTGCGCTACTTAGTTGTGTCGCTGTCGTCTTCCTTGTGAGCGGCGGGTTGCTCGGGCGCTGCGGGAGTGGTGGCTGCGGGTTCCGCAGGTGCCTTGGGCTGCGCGGCAGGCGTTGCGGGTGCAACCGGTTGCGCAGGCGTTGCAGGTATCGTAGGCTGCTCAGCTACTGCAGGATAGCCAGCCGGTGCGGTCGGTGCGGTCGGCGCAGCGTACCCGGGAGCTGCGTATCCAGGAGCAACATGCTGACCATAGGCAGGCTGTTGGCCGTAGTACTGTCCCGGTTGTGCGGCTCCTGCCTGGGCTTGTGCGTAGTTGTACGACGGTGCGTTTGCGGCCTGTTGCACCTTGTGGATGTATACGGCTTCAAGCACCAGTAACACCGTGCTAACAATGCGACCGCACAAAATGGAGCACACGGCGCCGGCGATGGACCATCCAAATGCCGCACCCAGCTTTTCGGACTTGTCGTAATTCTTCAGGCCCAAAATGCCAGCGACCAGCGACACCACGCAAAGCAGAGCGCCAATCACGAGGAAGATCACGAAAATATCAATGCCCAAGCCTACAAGACCAGCCAGATCATTCTCATCAAAAGAGTAGCCTTCTGCATGAAGCTCGTCCATGCCGTGGGCAATGTCGGGATCGGTTGCCAGTTCTTCGGTAAACTCACTGTAGACGTTCGGATCCGACAGCACTATACCGCCGAGTCCTGTGAAGAGCGCTCCAGCGACGAAAGCCGCTATTGCTAATGAGGAAAGGATGATGTTCGCGATACTGAAGCCGCGAACAAGCTTCGTGTCGGGTGATTGCGTGGTTGCTTGCATGGCCACTCCTTTCAAAGAGGGTCTGTTGCGAAAAGTGTTTCCTTGCCAGCTATTATAGGCGCGCTTGCACGAAGGCAAGCGGACTTCGTGGTGACGGTTTAGCAACGGACAAGCCACAGCAAGCGAACACTTTTGCCCGAATGTGTCTACATTCTAGACATTTGCCAACTGTCAGTTAAACACTTCGGACGTTTCGGCCTCTTTTGGAAGGTGCTTTTTAGCACCTCTAACCATGTAGTACGTTCTTTTCCGGGAATACGGTGCGGCGATTTGAGAGCAGCGTGCTGCGAGAGAAACCGCAGGGCTTGTCACCGTTGCGCGCTGCGGGCGAAGGTTTGCGTGTTTCTCGCACTATACTATGGCGATGTGAGATTTCTCAGGGAACACTGATTTAAGACGTTTTGTCCCGCAAGCGCAGGGTTGGCGGAATGAGTCAGTTACCCTCAAGCCTGTTGCATGCAAGCGACGAAGAGAGGAAAAACGTTCATGGAGAATTTCGAATTCGTATCGCCCACTCATTTCGTGTTCGGCCGCGGTGTCGAAATGCAGGTGGGCGCGAAGCTGGCCGAGCGCGGTGCAAAACGGGTGCTGCTGCATTTCGGCGGGCAGTCGGCTGTGCGAAGTGGGCTGATCGATCGCGTGAAGGCGTCGCTTGTCGAGGCAGGCGTCGAGTGCGTGAAATTGGGTGGTGTTCGTCCGAATCCCGAGATCACGCTGGTGCGTGAGGGCGTTGCTATCGCCAAGCGCGAAAAGATCGACTGGGTGCTGGCGGTTGGCGGCGGCAGCGTGATCGATTCTGCGAAGGCCATCGCTAACGGCGTGTGCATCGATTGCGACGTGTGGGAGCTGTTCGAAACAAAGCGGGTGAACCCACAGGTGCTTCCCATCGCCGTGGTACTCACCATTCCGGCGGCGGGTTCTGAAGCGTCGAAGAACACGGTGATTTCCAACGATGAGCTGGGCATGAAGTCGGGATACGCCAACAACTTCCATCGCCCGAAGCTGGCGTTCATGAATCCTGAACTCACGTTCACGCTGCCGCCGTTTCAAACCGCAGCGGGCGTCACCGACATGTTCTGTCACCTGCTCGAACGCTTCTTCGACGACGTTGGTGCAGTTCCGGTGACAGACAATTTGAACCTATCGCTCATGAAAACGGTGCGCGCAGAAGCGCCGCGCGTGCTGGCCGACCCCGAAAACTACGACGCGCGCGCTAACATCATGTGGGCAGGCATGCTCTGTCATCAGGGGCTAGCAGGTGCGGGCCGCAACGAGGACTGGGCGACGCATGGCATGGAGCACGAGCTGTCCGCGTACGACACGTCCATTACGCACGGCGCAGGTTTGGCGGTGCTGTTCCCGGCATGGATGGAATACGTACATGGCGAAAACCCCGCGCGTTTCGCCCAGTACGGGCGCGAGGTGTTCGGCCTGACGCCAACAGGCGATGTGGAAGCCGATGCGCTGTCGGCCATCGATGAGACACGTGCGTTCTTCATGTCGCTTGGCATGCCGACTACCCTAGTTGAGCTGGGCATTTGTGAAGATGAGCTAGAGGGGGCCATCGAGCGGATGCTGCCCACGCTGCGCGCGAACAAAGGGGACGTGTTCGGTAGCTTCAAGAAGCTTACCATGGAAGACGCCGCCAACATCTACCGCCTGGCGCTGTAGGGACAACGGGGACGTAGGTTATTGTCCCCGTTGTTTCATTTGGCGTCTTTGGCGCACGTGCTAGTCGTTTTCGACCAGGCTGTTCACGATGCCCGACACGATAGATATGACGATTGATGCTACAAACGCCGCGCCGAAGCTGGATATGATGATGCCAATCGAGAAGATTCCATTTGCAAGCCATGCGGCTAGATAGAGCATAAGCGTGTTCACCACAAGGTAGAAAATGCCCAGCGTCAGCACGCTAATGGGTAAGCTTAAGATCTGCATGATGGGCTTGATGCTGATGTTTATCAGCGACAGCACCAGCGCGAACACAGCAATGCCTGCCCACGACGAGGCGCTTACGATGGTGATGCCGGGTACGATCCAAATGGCCGCCCCTACTGCAACAGCGGTTACCAGCCAGCGGATGAGGAAGTTCATACGTTGTCCTTTCGCGAAATAGATGTCGCTCGTGCGTGGCGCTCGGGCTTGCCAGTGGGTTTCGGCCACTATACCAAACGGCGACAGATAAGCTGCGAGCAGTGAGTCGCTTGTCACGATGTCGTTAACGTTTTCGTTGCGTCGCCTTCACTGCCTTCGCTTGTTGTCGGCATCATCGTGCGTTCGGTGTGGCACAATGGGCGGCATGAAGAAAAACGCGAACAACAGGGCGAAAAAGACTGCGTCGAGCAAACGGGCGCCGTTGCAGCGCGATGCGTCGTCACAGGGCTGCAAGCTGTGTGCGGTGTTCGGGCGCTGCGGCGGGTGTAGTGCGCTTGATGTGCCGTATTCCGACCAGCTTGCAAACAAGCAGCGGTTTGTGGCCGATCTGTTTGCCGACATGGCTGAACCCGAAGCGCTTCGTCCGATTCTTGGCATGGATGACCCCTTCCATTACCGCAACAAGGTTGCGTCTCCCTACGCGCCGGGCCGCATGCTGTCAGGTGCGAGTGCGGGCGGTGTGGCTAGTACCCGCAAAGCTACCAGCGGCGGCAAACGTGTCGGCCGCGAGGGCACACCGGGTAAAGGCAAGGCTGCAGTGTCTGCGGTAGCGCGGGAGCCGCAGCGCCGTGAAATTCTCACCGGCATGTACGCGAAGGGTACACACGAGCTTATTCCTACCGATGAATGCGTACTCGAAAACGTTGTGGCCAAAAAGGTGACGCTTGTCGTGCGCGACCTCATGCGGAAGTGGAACATCGCCCCCTACGACGAAGACACTGGCGAGGGTTTCCTGCGTCATGCGGTGGTTCGCGTAGGGCACTCAAGTGGAGAAGTGCTCGTCACATTAGTAACCAACGATGACGCGTTCCCTTCGTCGAAGTCGTTTTGTCGTGAGCTCGTGCGCCGCGTGCCCGCCATCACCACTGTCGTGCAGAACGTGAACACGCGGCAAACCAATGTGATATTAGGCAGCAAGGAACGCACGTTGTATGGTCCGGGGTTCATTCTCGACACGCTGTGTGGCTTGAGCTTCCGTATTTCGTCGCGGTCGTTTTACCAGGTAAACGCCACGCAAACCGAAGTGCTATACAACACGGCTATCGATTTGGCTGTGTTGCGGGGTGAAGAAACACTCATCGATGCGTATTGCGGTACCGGTACCATCGGGTTAGTGGCTGCCAGTCGCGGGGCGGCTCGCGTAATTGGTGTAGACAACGTGGAATCGGCCATTCGCGACGCGCAAAACAACGCGCGGCACAACCGCATTGAAAACGCCGAGTTCGTGACTGCGGATGCAAGCGAGTTTCTGGATGGTCTTGCCGCGCAGATGCGCTTGGGCACCGCGCTGCAGTCCGACGGGCCCGACGGGTCCGACGGGCAAACGAAAATCACCAATTATACTGGTCTGGCAAGCTTTTCCGGTGCAGCCAGCCCCGAAAACAACCGGCTCGTGTTGATTATGGATCCGCCGCGAGCGGGTTCTACCGAGCGATTCCTCAGTGCGGCGGCGCGGTTGGCACCTGAACGTATCGTGTACATCTCATGCAATCCCGCAACGCAGGCGCGCGACGTGGCGCATCTTGTTGCGCATGGCTACCGCGTGAGTGCCGTGCAGCCGGTTGACATGTTCCCTCATACGAGCCATGTGGAATGCGTTTGCGCACTTGAGCGATGCGCGCCACCGTCTCGTGTGAGATAATAACATCTTCACAAAGTGTGCGTTGTGGCACGGACTTTGTGACAAGAGAGCGGCGAAGGCCCGTGCGACGTTCGCCGAATCGTTTACAGACATGGGCAGGCGATTCGTTATGAGCGAGAAGCGCAGTCGAGAGCGCAATCAAGAACAAGATCAAGATAAGGAACACGTGCGAGATCAAGAACGAGGCCGAAAGCGGGAAGCTAACCTGAACGATTTAAACGAACTGGAACGGTCGGTGCTCGGTACCATCACTGCTCGTAGTCTGGTCGCCCCTGACGCGCCGGTGCTGCTCATGGTGTCGGGCGGGTCGGATTCGACGGCGCTCGCTTATGTTGCCGCAAGGCTTGTGGAGCACGGTTTCTTGGGGCCATTGGCTTTGTTGCATGTGAATCATCAGCTGCGCGGTGCCGACGCCGATGCTGACGAGGTATTTGTCACGCAGTTGGCCAACGTGTTGCGCATACCGCTGTTCACCTGTGCCGTTGATATTGCAGGCGAAGCGCGTCGAACAGGCGGCAACGTGGAGGCCGTGGGCCGTCAGCAGCGCTACCTCGCGGCTAACGAGGCGCTTGAGAGCATGTGTCTACACGAGAGCGCGCCGCTGGCCGAAGGTCGCATCTTCACGGCACACACGGCTGACGACCGCATCGAGAACTTCTACATGCGCTCCATCGTGGGAACAGGCCCGGGCGGGTTTCGTTCGATGCGCTACGAAAACGGTCCGGTGGTGCGGCCGCTGATGGATGTCTCGCGCGAGGCGCTGCGTAGCTACATCGCCGACCGCGAGCGAAGCGGGCTGCCTATGGCGTGCGATGACCAGGGGAAACTGTGGCGGGAGGACGCGACGAACGCCCATACCGACAAGTTCCGCGCGTATGTTCGCCACGAGATTGTACCGAAAGCGAAACAGCGAAACGACCGCCTGGTGGAAACGCTGTGTCGCACCATGAATCTTATCGCCGACGAAGACGACCTGTTAGAACGTCTTGCAAACGAGCTGTCCGATGAGGTGGTTGCGTGGCTCGGCAGTGAAGATGACGGGTCCATTGACTATCGGGCAGGATGCACGTTTTCGCCCGTGTTCGGGCAAAAGCCAAGGCCGCTGCAGCGCCGCGTGGTTGTCTCGGCATTGCGTCGCATGCTGTCGGCTGACGTGCGTATTGAAACGGCTGCCATCGACGCAGTGCTGGCAGGTTTCGATAGGCAAAACGGTGCTCCGCGCGGTGGCTATGTAGCCAACATTCAAGGCGATTTGGCGGTGAGCGCAAACAAGCATGGTGTGCGCGTCGAACCTATGGAAGTGTTTCGTGCGCGCCGGAAGCGAAACTCGGGCGCAGCTTCGTAGCGCGGGTTTCGGGAAAGCGCGGCTTCGTGCGGCAGAACGCAAGTTGCCTGTAGAGAGAAGCCTTCAGCATGAGGCGTTGGTGAGGCGTTAGTGGCAGATAAGGCAAGCGAGCGATCGAGGGAAGGGACGGCCTGGGAAACCATTATGGTGAACGATCAGACAGCAAGTGATCAGGTAACAACCGATCAGACAGCAAACGAATCGGTTGATATCGAGTTCGACATCGTTTTGGCGAGTGCGAGCCCGCGTCGCCGCGAGCTGCTCGAACAGGCAGGCGTTGCGTTTGTGGTGCGTACGCCACAAACCCCGGTTGACGAAACGCTCGAACCCGACGACCTGCTCGACCCGCATGAAGCGGCGAAAAAGCTAGCTGAGCGCAAGGCGGGTGCGGTGGTGCAAGAGGTGCTGTCCGAAAAATACCAGGGGTATGCGGCTGTTATCGGGTCAGACACCATGGTGGTCTGCGACGGGCGCATTTTCGGCAAGCCGGCAAACCTATCCGACGCGAAGCACATGTTGCGGCAGTTGTCGGGGCGTACGCACGAGGTGGTAACGGCGGTGTCGGTGTGGCTGCTTGCCGCGCCCACGGTCGAAGACGTTTCGCTCGGGTTCCGAACGTTTACTGATGCTACGCGCGTGCGCTTTCACGAGCTGTCCGATGACGATATTGCCGCTTATCTGCGCGAAGGCGAGTCCTTCGACAAAGCTGGCGCCTACGCTATTCAAGGAAAGGGAGAGCGTTTAGTGGCAGGTATCGATGGCAACATGTCCACCGTCATTGGGCTCCCAATAGAGCGCCTGCTCAACGATTTCCCCGACATTTTCGCCGCCAAGCACAGCAATCACGTGTAGGTCATGTCGGGTAAGGACAACGGGGACGTAGCCTATTGTCCGCGTTAGCAGTAGAAGAACGCAGCGCAACGTGAGTCTTGTTTCGACATGGCGTTGCGTTTCAGACATATAGGGGGACGTAAACGAGTAACTCCTAGCGCCTGTGCAAGATTGTGCCACTGCGCCCGCTGACCGTAACTTTTTCGAGCTCGCCGCGAGCGACGAGCGTCTCCACGGAGGTCTTAAGCCTTCTTGAAATTCCCTTGTATCCTAGGCTTCGCGCCAGCTCGGTTAGATTCATGTCGCCGGTCTCGAGCGCAGCCAATATGGCAGCTTCATATTTCTGAGCTTTCTCCGCGGCTCGGCCACCAGAACCTACTGCAAAGGCTGGATGAACGGGTATGGAAACGGAAATATATCCCCGCGCCTCGTCCATTTGGAACTTGAGCGGTCCTGAACCGTTACGCTCAAGTGCTCGGTACGCGTTCGGAAAGCCCGTATTGCGACCCTCAATGAGCTTAAGCTCCTTGAGAAAATCACCTATGCGACGATTGCGGTACCTGCGTGCCCTGATCTTGCCCGACGCCACGTCATCGTCGGTGATACTTCGATCGAAACCTGGAAAGCTGGTCACCTCTATCTCGGTGGGGCTTATCCGTACCACGATGGGCTCGGGTATTTGGTAGGATCGATGATAGACCGCATTCGCCAAAATCTCTTCCACGGCAGCGTAGGGGTAGTTGAATGTGCGCGATGCCTCGGCGCGTGTTGAATCCTTTCTTACTGACTCTTTGATTGCATAATTCTGTATGTAAGCGAGAGCGTCTCTGAGTTGGCGCTGTATTGGTCCTGTGAACGTCTTTTCAATCATGCCGTCGCCCGTGGGGTCGGGAATGTCGACTACCTCTATGCGCGCGTAGCGGAAAAACCGTTCGGGGTGCTCGCTAAACATGAGTAAGCCAACATTGAGCGGTCTAAGGTCCTCAGGCGGACCCGATACTAACTGTAGGTTGGTTGCGAGTTCAACGATATCCATTCTTTCGGAAGGGCCATAGAGAGAGCTGCCCACTTCGTGTAGGTGTTCGCGCATGAGTCCCAGATCAAGATCCTCAGGTCTAGCGAGAAGGTTCGGTCTGTCGTCGAAAGGGATGTCGGAGGCTATGTAAAAAAGCTCTTTTTCTTCGTCGGGAGACGCAATGACTGTGCTGCTGAATTTCCTGATGTAGTAGTGCTTCGCAGATTTGCGTGAAAACACATCTTTGCTCGCCTTGTAGGGTCTGCCGTGACCACCGGGAACCCAGATAATCAACAGCCACGAGCCTTGGTAAAAGACTGGCTCCACCACAGGATTGTAAAGAGGCTCGATGCAATGGCAGTAGCCCACAAGATTCTTAAGAGTCTCATCTACCTTCTCCTGTGGGATTCCTTTTGGTGGGAGAACGGGATATCCGTTTTCCTCTTCCACTCCAATGATGACGTAACCGCCACCTATGTTGTCAATGTCGTTTGCGAAACCGCAGATCGTATGTACCACAGGGTTTGGGTTGAACCCCGACTTGAACTCAATGCGATTTGACTCCACAACGCGTCGATTGATAAGGTCGTCAATGTTTGCCGGGATTCCCATAAAGCCTCCGTGTCTTTGGTTGCCAGCTAAGTGTACGAAATCTCGACGGACTCGACAATCATTTTGTCGAGGACTCGACAAAATGATTGTCGAGTCGAAGGAATAGCGTCGAGCAGCTCTGGTTGAGCGGATCTAGAAGAGACTTGCTGAGAAAGGCGAATTCGAATGATAAAGAAAAAACGAGCGGGATGTTCCTGCTCACGGACTAACCCGTGAACAGGAACGACGTGACACGTGCATCTGACTGCTGGTACCAAAATGGATTATCAGTCACCTCCCTTGTATGTTATAGTATGGCAAATACATAGGAGGTGGCAGCTATGGCTCTTATTCAAGTTACCGTCGATGATGAAATTAAGCGGAAAGCCGATGCTGCATTTGCACGCAACGGTATTACAACCCCCATGGCCATGCGTATGATGGTAACGCAGGTTGCAAACGAGAACAGGACGCCTTTCGACAATGTGTTCTTCTCGCCAACGTCGGTTGCCCTTGCCGAGGACGTTCGCCGCGACATGCTCTATGCCGAAGCGCAGGAACTAGGTCTTATCCCCGATGACGCCGTTTCGGTCTGTGATTCTTACTGCATTCCCGATGACGTGCTTGAAGATCTTGGTCTTTCAGCCTTTGAGGTCGGACAATGACGCGCTACACGGTCAAAATCAGCAACCGCTTTTGGCAGACCGCGAAGGCCTTGCGCAGTAAGTATACGCATGAGCAGTTTGCGGAAATCATCTCGATCATTCGGGATTGCATAAATGAGCTTGCCGAAAAGGGTTTCATCGAGGAAAACGGCTGGGACGACCATATGCTCATCAGGCCTTCCTTTTCTGACGGCTGTCATTATGAGTTTCATATTTTTGATAACGACATCCTCGTTGTTTATTTTCGACGAGAAAGGAATCGCTTCATTCGCATGGTCGGTGTCTACGATCATGCGACCATTCCAGGGAACAGATGACAGCCCTTCGAAGCAGGGCGTCGCTCACGCCGTGTAATAACCCCAAATTGGAAAAATCGTGGCAGGGCGCACCTGTTGCCCTTCCGTAATGCCTATTGCAGAAGGGCAATGATACACTGGGAAAACTTGTTGCAGGTGGCGGCTTTCGTCAGTATTTCCCGAAAGGGGTGCCGCCGAGAGTGGGGAGTTATGAGGGAGATGCAGCTACACGACGACATCGCACGGGTTCTGTTCAGCGAAGAGCAGCTTGCCCGTCGCGTTGCGGAGATAGGCAAGGATATTACGCGTGATTACGCGCACGTGGAAGGCGGTATTGTGCTGTTGTCGGTACTGCGCGGGGCAGCGTTGTTTATGGCCGATTTGGCGCGTGCTATCGATCTTGCGCTTGAAATGGACTACCTGGCCGTTTCCTCATATGGCAACGCCGCGAAAAGCTCCGGAGACGTGCACCTTCAAAAAGACGTGTCCTCGCCGATAGCGGGCAAGCACGTGATCGTTGCGGAGGACATTTTGGATTCGGGTCTCACGCTGTCTCGGGTGATCGATCTGCTACGTGAACGCAAGCCCGCCTCCGTGGAAGTTGCCACGTTGCTGCGCAAGCAGCGCCCCGATCAGTCGGACGTTGCTTGCAAGTACGTCGGCTTCGAATGCCCTGATGAGTTTATCGTGGGTTACGGGCTCGACTACGCACAACGCTACCGCAATTTGCCGTACATTGGCGTTTTGAAACCAGAGCTTATCAGCTGAAAGGTTATAACAGATGGCAGAACAAAACGACAAGAAGCCGAACCTGAACCAGCCCGACGCGCGTGTGAGCGTGATCGCCACCATTCTGGTGATACTCATGGCGTTTTTCGTAATTCGGCAGCTAGTTACCGCCGAATCGTCCGAAAATATGCCCACCGACACGCTCATTACGTCGGAATTCGTGCAGGCGGTCGAGCAGGATCGCGTGAAGAACGTGGTGTACGACGCAGGCAGCTACACGGTTAGCGGCACGTACTACCCGGCGGTGACGGCCGGTGCAAACGCGGCTGATGCGTTCAACGGTGCCTTCGATGCACTAAACGCTCGCATGGCAACCATTAAGAATGCCGACACGGGCAAGCCACTCGGCGGCGTGGGAACGTCCGACATCGAGTCGTCCGATTTGGGAACCGAGCACAAGTACACCTCCACATTCGTGGGGCAGGATTCCTTAAGCGAGCTCTTGAGCAGCCATCCTAATATATCGTATGAGGTGAAGCTTCCGAGCGCCTGGGTCGACATTGCCATGACGCTGCTTCCCATTCTGGTGATTGGCGCCCTGTTGCTGTTCTTCTTTAACTCCATGCAGAAGGCGAACAACCAGCAGATGAACTTCGGCAAAGCAAAGGCGAAAAAGACCCTCGAAGAGCGCCCCGACGTGAAGTTCGACGATGTTGCTGGTGTTGATGAGGCTGTCGAGGAAATGCGCGAGATTAAGGACTTTTTGGCCAATCCGCAGAAGTACCAGGCCATCGGCGCGAAAATTCCGCGTGGCTGCTTGCTCGTGGGCCCTCCGGGCACGGGCAAAACGCTGCTCGCGAAAGCTGTAGCCGGTGAGGCAGGTGTGCCGTTCTTCAGCATCTCGGGTTCCGACTTTGTGGAAATGTTCGTGGGCGTGGGTGCGAGCCGCGTGCGCGACTTGTTCAAAGATGCGAAGGCGGCAGCGCCCTCGATCGTCTTTATCGATGAGATTGACGCAGTGGGCCGCCAGCGCGGCACCGGTCTTGGTGGCGGGCACGACGAGCGCGAGCAAACCCTGAATCAGCTGCTCGTTGAGATGGACGGTTTCGAGAAGAACGAATCCGTGGTACTTATCGCCGCCACGAACCGCTCTGACGTGTTGGATCCGGCGCTGCTGCGTCCGGGCCGCTTCGACCGTCAGATTGTGGTTGACGCGCCCGACGTGCGCGGCCGCGAGAAGATTCTGCAGGTGCATTCCAAGGAAAAGCCGCTGGGAAGTGACGTCGATCTGGGCCGTATTGCCAAGCTGACCCCGGGTTTCACCGGTGCCGATCTGATGAACCTCATGAATGAGAGCGCTTTGCTTACGGCGCGCAAGGGCAAGAAGATCATCACCATGCAGGAAGTCAATGAGTCAATGGAGCGCGTGATTGCCGGCCCCGAGCGCAAAGGTCGCATCATGGACGAGCAGACCAAGCGCACCATCGCCTACCACGAGAGCGGGCACGCGCTGGTGGGACACACCCTGCCGCATGCCGACCCGGTGCATAAGATATCAATCATCTCGCGCGGCCGTGCGCTGGGCTATACCCTGTCTATTCCGAAAGAGGACAAGGTGCTCAACACGATCGGTGAAATGCGCGACGAACTGGCGGTGTTCATGGGCGGGCGCGTTGCCGAAGAAATCTTCTGCGACGACATAACCACCGGTGCCAGCAACGATTTGGAGCGCGCGACGAAGATGGCTCGCGCCATGGTTACTCAGTACGGCATGAGCGCGAACTTGGGCACGCAGGTGTTCGGCCAGCCTAACCACGAGGTGTTCTTGGGCCGCGACTACGGCAACACCCAGGATTACTCCGAAGAGACGGCGCGCCGCATTGACGAAGAGGTTGCGCGCATCATGAAAGAGGCGCACGATCGGGCCTACGAAGTTCTCAGTGCGCGTCGTGAGCAGATGGACCTAATGGCGGGCGTGTTGCTCGATCGCGAAACGGTTGATGGTGAGGCGTGTACCGCACTGCTGAATAACGAATGGGAAGCGTACTTGGAACGCGAGGACGACATCATCGCTGCCAAGGAGCGTGAGGAAGCAGAGGCGCGGGCGCGTGACGAGCAGTTGCTGGCTGAAGGATCGACCTCTCCGATGGTTGATGCTGCGGCGCATGACGAGGGTGCGTCGGACAGCGCAGCGGCGTCACAAAGCTCTGCTGCACCTGTGGACGCTAATGTGCCCGCGGCACCCGCTGCACCTGCTGAGCCTGCAGCACCCGCACCTGGCGCACCTGCCGCACCTACGGCACCCGCACCTGCGGATGCCGATGAACCGGAAGGCCCCGAAAGGAACTAGATGAACTGGCGCTGTGCTCAATTCAGCTTCGATACCAGGATGCCCATTATTATGGGCATCCTCAACGTTACGCCTGACTCGTTTTCCGATGGGGGCGATCATAGCAGCTTCGACGCCGCTCTTGCGCATGCGCAGGACATGGTACGCGCGGGGGCGAAGATTATCGACGTAGGGGGCGAGTCCACGCGACCGGGATCCGCCGAGGTTTCTGTCTGCGACGAGATCGCTCGCACGGAAGCGGTGGTTCGCGCCCTTGCCAGCCAAGGGATGTGTGTCAGCATCGACACGCGCCATGCGCAGGTTGCTCGCGCAGCCATTGAAGCGGGCGCGGCCATCGTTAATGATGTGTCGGGATTTCGCGATCCCGATATGGTGGAGGTCGTGCGCTCGTGCGACGTTGGTGTGGTGGTCATGCACATGCAGGGCGAGCCGGGCACGATGCAGAATGCTCCCACGTACACCGATGTGGTGTCTGAAGTGCGCGATTACCTGCGTGATCAAGCCACCATGCTCGTGGACGCAGGTGTGTCGCCCGATCGCATTTGTATCGATCCGGGTCCGGGGTTCGGCAAAACGCCGAAGCAGACGATCGAGCTCATGCGCAACCTGCACGAATTCGCGCGCCTGGGCTACACCGTTATGGCTGCGCCGTCGCGTAAGAGCTACGTGGGATATGCATACGGCATCGACAATCCGAAGGATCGCGACCAGGCGTCGGCGCAAGAGGCGCTGATGGCGTGCGAGCTGGGTGCGAGTGTGCTGCGCATGCACAACGTGGAAGAAACGGTGAAGGCGCTGAGCAATCTGCGTCCCTATGCGATGCTGGGGCTGGGATGTAACGTGGCGTTGGTTGCCGAGCCGGGCGAAGAGCGCGAGGCGAAGATCGCTCAGCTGAACCTGGCCATCGGTCAACTGTGTATGCTACCCGATTCGCAGATCATCGACATATCGCGCTTCTACGAAAGCGAACCGGCATACGTTACCGATCAAGATGTGTTCGTCAATTGCGTGGTGCTCATGCGCACGGGTATTCCGCCGAAAGAACTGCTGGGATATCTACACGCCATCGAGAACAGCTTGGGCCGCGTGCGCGAGCGGGAAAACGGGCCGCGCACGTGTGATATCGACATCCTCGACTACCATCTGTACTTAGCCGACGTGCCAGAGCTTCGGTTGCCGCATCCCCGCTTGCTCGAGCGCGACTTTGTGGTGAAGCCGCTGCTGGAACTGCTGCCTGGCTATGTGCTGGCAAACGACGTGGTGGTTGCCAAGGCAGCGTTGCCTGAAGCCGAGCGTGTGGGGCGTGCGGTGCCGCTTTCGTGAACGAGTGCTGCGCGTTATTTCGAGAGGAAGACGACATGTTCCGTATTCGAGAACTCAATTCGGTCGACTCAACGAATAACCAGGTAAAATGTGCACTAGAAGCAGGTGAGGCGGAAGGGTTGGTGGTGCGCGCCCTTCGGCAAACCGGTGGCTACGGGCGTCAGGGGCGTGCGTGGTCAAGCCCGTTTGGCGGCATGTATCAGTCGCTGTTGCTGCGTCCGCGCGTGCCTGCAGTGCAGCTTCCCACGCTCAGTTTGGTAGTGGGCTTGGGCGTGCGCGACGCGCTCGTGGGTCTTGTTTCAGCAGAGCGTGCTCAGCGCATCAAGGTGAAGTGGCCAAACGATGTGGTATACGTTCCGCATTCCGGCCAGTCAGCGGAGCAATCGCTTACGTTTCAGAAGCTGTGCGGCATTTCGCTTGAGACGCACGCCGGTGGGGTGTGTGTG
This sequence comes from Adlercreutzia sp. ZJ138, assembly GCF_011038935.1. NCBI lineage: Bacteria > Bacillati > Actinomycetota > Coriobacteriia > Eggerthellales > Eggerthellaceae > Adlercreutzia > Adlercreutzia sp. ZJ138. Next base: position 77,591 of record NZ_JAAKEA010000009.1, read on the forward strand.
GGCATTGGGGTGAACGTGGTGCCGCCTGAGCGCGCAGCTTGTGCGGGATATTCGCTTGAGTATGCGGCTTGCGCGGGACATCTGGCCGACAGTGCAGCTTGTGCGAATCACCTGACCGAAGATTTCTCGCCAAACCGGTTTGCTCAACCGTCTCATTCGTCTTGGGTAGCAGGTAAGAACACTCCGGCGTATTTGGTTGATTTGGGGCTTGATGCGGCTGATGTGCAAACCGCTGTTTCCTGCGTGGGTGACGCGGTGCTGCAGTCGTTTTTTCCGCTGTATAACCGGTGGTGCGAACAGGGTTTCGCTGCGTTTGTTGACGAGTTTTCAGCCCATGCGGCACTTGATGGAAAAGAGGTTCGCATTGCAAACATTCATGGCGGCGTGACACAGGTTGGTGTTGTTGCAGGTGTGGATGAGTACGGAAGACTCCTTCTGCAGACGTCCGATGGCGCACGTTGCCCGGTGTCATCTGGCGAGGCGCACATTCTATAGTGTCTCGTGCTTTCTCTGTATCCTATTCACCAACGTGGAGTGCCCCTGTGTTCAGCTCATTTCGCAAATTGACTGCGTTCAGGGGCATCATGGAGCATCATGGAACTTTGATGTCGGGGTATGTTTGTCTTGAAGCACGAAATGATAGGAATTAAAATATTCGTTTTGCATAGACGAGACAACGGCATATTGGAAGGCACGTGAGAGCATGAACGACGCGAATGGCATTGAGCGAGAAGGCGAAAAAAAACCGCAGGTTGAAAAGCCACAAACTGGCAAGCCGCAGGGTAGCAAACCGCAAACTGAAAAGCCGCAAGGGGACAACATCGCCCGCGTAACGCGCATGGGTACAGCATCGATTCCGCTGCTTTTGCTTGAGTTTGCGGTGCCCACCATTGCGGGAATGTTGGTGAATGCCGCATACAACGTTATTGACTCGGTATTTCTAGGCCAAGCTATGGGCGAGGTTGGTCTTGCTACGGCTACGGTTGCCATGCCGGTTATGACCATTTTCATGGCGCTGTCCATGCTGGTGGGCAACGGTGGTAATGCGCTTGCGGCGCTGCGTATGGGAGAAGGACGTCGCGATGAGGCTGAATGGACGCTCGGTAACACGGTGTTTTTGGCGCTTGCGCTCGCCGTTATTGTGTTCGCCATTTCGATGTCTCCGCTGATCGAGCCGTTGCTTCTCGTGTCGGGCGCAACGGCCGAGGACTGGGATTATGCGCGCACGTTTATCCGCATTTTGTCAGCGGGTTTCGTGTTTCAGGTTATCGGCATGGGTGTAAACAACTTCATCCGTACCGCTGGCGCGCCGAACCGCGCGCTGGTGACCATGGTTATCGGCGCGGTGGCATGCACCGTGTTCAATTACCTGTTCGTTATGGTTTTCGGCTGGGGCGTGGCGGGCAGTGCGTGGGCAACCTTGTGCGGTCAGGCATGTTCGTGTATAAGCGTGCTGTGGTACTTCGTACTCACCCCGAACGTTCCTATGAAGCTGCGCGCTCGCTACCTGAAGCCGCGTCGCGACCTTGCTGCACTCATCGTGTCGCTTGGTATGGCTAGCTTTATCATGCAGATCGGTATGGCGTTAGTGAACTTCGTGCTGAACAACTTGCTCAATTATTACGGTACGATAAGCCCTGTAGGTGCCGAAGGGGCGCTTGCTTCTATTGGTATCGTGCAGCGCATCGCCATGTTTGTGGTTATGCCACTCATTGGTGTGGCGGTTGCCGCGCAGCCGCTGCTGGGCTTCTGCTACGGGGCACACAATTTCCAGCGCGTACGTAAGACGTACTGGTGGGCTGTTGCCGGTTCGACGATGCTTGCCGTGACGGGGTGGCTGGTTATACATTTGTTCGCTGTCCCCATCGTTGGGTTCTTTGGCATCACCGACCCTGAACTGCGTGATTTTACGGTGTTCGCTTTGGGAGTTCAGCTCATGATGCTGCCGTTGGTTGGTTTCCAAATTGTCAGCTCGAACTATTTCCAGGCAACAGGGCAGCCGGCGAAGTCGATTTTCTTGTCGTTGACGCGCCAAATACTTTTCCTCATTCCGCTCTACGTGGTGCTTCCCATGGTGTTGCCGGGGTGGTTTCCGCAGTTCACAGGTCTTGACGCGCTGTACTTCAGTGTTCCGGTATCCGATTTCCTATCCGTTTTCACGGCGGTGCTGTTCATCGTTATTGAGTTACGGCGCTTGGGCAAGCTTGAAAGCGGTCAGCTAACAGCTCAATTCTAGGTAAAATGCGCGTTCTGCTGCCGCAAAGCAGCGGGGCGTGAGTTATCATCAAAACTTCGCACAGGAGAACTCCGAGGAAAGGAGCTTTGATGGATCAGGTTCAGAACAAGGTGAACGTGGGTTCGCATGCCCGTTCGATCGCGTTTATCGCGCTTACCGTTGCCATTATGGCGGTTTCGGCATGGGTGACTATCCCCATTGGCCCCATTCCTGTGACGTTGCAGATGTTTGCCGTCACGTTTGCTATCGTGGTGCTTTCCCCGAAAGAAAGCATCATTGCCATTGCGTGCTATCTGGCGCTTGGCGCGGTGGGCGTGCCGGTGTTCTCAGGTATGCGAGGTGGCATTGGCGTGCTGGCTGGTCCGACTGGCGGATTTCTGTGGGGCTATCTCATTGGTGTTGCCGCTGCTGCACTACTGCTGTGGGTTGTCCGGGGTCATGTGTCCGCAAAAGCTGCGCGTGAACAGGCGGAAGCTGCTGGTAAGGGGATTGCCGGTTGGTTGCGTGCGTTTGCGTTCGAAATTCTGGCTGGTGTGCTGTTTACGGTCATATCGTACGTGTGCGGTTGCGTGCAGTATATGGCGGTTGCCGGAGTGGGGCCGCTCGAGGCTATTGCCGTATGTGTTGCTCCGTTCGTGATCATCGACTTCTGCAAGATTCTCGCTGCAGTCGCTTGCGCCAACGCGGTTTTGCGCGCTGTTCCGTCGAAATAGACGAAGCGCGCTCGCGGAACTGGTGCAACTGTCAAGTCAAAGCATTCGCGTAATCAGAAAGCTCCGAGAGGCCGTTTGGAATCCTCTCGGAGCTTTCTGCGATATAGCTGAGAGCTGATTGGTGTTAAGGAAACACTGATTAATTCCGCCAGCCTTGCACTGACGAACCGGTATCTGAGAATTTCAGACCTCATTTACGCACGTCAGTGCGCGCATTCGGTCTTCAACCCTCAGGTATCCGCTTCGCCAGCGCAAGGCAAGACGGCTTTAATCAGTGTTTCCTTAAAGCAGTGCTTCTCAAGAAAAGCCTTACGCGGGAGAAGCCTTACGCAGGCAGCGCTGGCAGCATGATAACGAAGCACGCTCCGCCGCTTGGCGAGTTGTAGGCCTCAACCGCGCCGTCGTGAGCTTCGACAATCGTTTTTACGATGGCTAGCCCCAAGCCGGTTCCGCCAGTGTCGCGGCTGCGTGAGAAATCGGTCCGGTAGAACCGATCGAACAGCAACTGCGGGTCGACATCGCCGAAGCCGGGGCCGTCGTCTTTCACCATGATGACCGATCGCTCGCGCAAGCCGAACAGTTCGATGGTAATGTGTCCGCCGTCATCGATGAAGCGGTTTGCGTTGTCTACTAGGTTGGTGATCGCTTCCTTTAACTTGTCGGGGTTGCCGAACACATCAGGCGCCTCGCCAATCACCTGCACATTTGCGTGGTGTTTCTGCAGTAGCGGGGACAGCGCGTCGAGCACGCTCATTGCGATCGAGCGCAGATTCACGCGCGAGAAGCGCACGGGGTCAGCTTCCTGTTCGATGCGCTGCAGTGCCAGCAGATCGTGAGTGAGTCGGCTTAACCGCTCGCTTTCTTCTTGGATGATAGTGCAGAACTTGTCGTGCAGCGCGGGCGGCAACTCGGGGTCGGTCAGCATTTCGGCGTTGCCTCGGATGGCGGTCAGCGGCGTTTTCAGTTCGTGGGCGACGTCGCTCACGAACTCGCTTTGGCGCTTCTCCTTCAATTCCAGTTCGCGCTGCTGCTTCACTACGGTTTGAACCAGGGCGTCGAAGTCGGCCGACAGCTGGTCGGCTTCACTCAGACGCCCGTCAGTGGTGAACTGCACGTTTCTGCCGGCGCGGTAGGCAGCCGTCTTCTTGGTGAGCATGCGCAGCGGTTCTGACAAGAAATGCCCAATCAGAAAGCTGATGATGAAGGTGGCTAGTCCAATGGGCGCAAGCACCAGAAATACCCACCAGCTCACTTCGAAGAAGGTCTTGCAATACAGAGCAACCAACGCGCCAGCAAGCAGCGACAGCAGCGTTGCCAGTAAAGAGAAGTATGTCTGAAGCTGTTTTATTGTCTGAACCTATATCCGTAGCCGCGTACCGTTTCCACGAGTGTCGGGTCATAGCCCGCCGACTCGATTTTATCGCGCAATCGCTTGATGTGAGTGTCGACCGTCTTTGTTTCGGTTAGATATTCCCAGCCCCACGCGTCGCGCAGCAACGATTCGCGCGAAACCACTTTACCGGCATTCTTCATCAGCGCGGCCAACAGCTCGAATTCGCGCGGCGTTAGGTCGATGGAACCCGCATCGCCTGTGGCGGTGTGTGCGTCTTCATCGAGCACGATGCCGCCGGCCTTGATCTTGTTGTCGGGCGCACCGAACTCGTTACCTTGGCTGCGGCGCAAAAGCGCACGAACGCGGGCAATAAGTTCGCGCACGCCGAAGGGCTTCGCCAGATAGTCGTCGCCACCAAGTTCAAGTCCGACCACCTTGTCGAGCTCGGTGTCGCGCGCGGACAAGAACAGCACAGGGGCGCTGGTTTTTGCGCGCAGGCGGCGGCATAGTTCGTAGCCGTCCATGCCGGGTAACATGATGTCGAGCACGAACAGGTCATAGGAGTTCTTCAACGCCATCGCGTAGGCGTCTTCGCCATTGTCCACCACATCGGTGGCGAATCCCTCGCGGCGGAGGGCATAGCCGACGAACTCGGTGATGGAGGGCTCGTCATCAACGACAAGGATTCGATACGTTGCGTCGCTCATAAGGGTCCTCTCGTTTCTTCGGTGCCGCCGTAAGGAGGGGTGTTCGTTACGGCTGGCAGGCTTATAATGGGCTGCGTTGTCGTAACTATAATCAATTCGTCGCGTGTAGGTTTCGCGCGAGGGGGGAATGTCACAAACATGTTACTCGCCATAGATGTGGGAAACACGCAAACGGTGCTGGGTGTTTACGACGGAAAGCGGCTGCTTCACCAGTGGCGAATTGCCACGATGAAGCACCATACGTCCGATGAGTTGCGCGTGAAGCTGAAACCGCTGTTTGATTCCGAGGGCATTGTGGCCAGGTGCATTGATGGTGCGGCTCTGGCATCGGTGGTGCCGTGCCTTACCGATGCGTGGCGTGCGGCTATCCGGCACATGATTGGGGTGTCGGCTGTGGTGTGTTCGGCGGAAACAGCGGCGGGCTTGTTCGAGGCCGATTATCCCAACCCGCGCGAAATTGGGGCCGACCGCGTGGCCGACGCCGTTGCAGCGCGAAGTCGCTTCGGCAGTCCGGTGGTGGTGGTCGATTTCGGTACAGCCACAAACATCGAGGTCATCGACGTCCGCGGTTGCTTTATCGGCGGCGTTATCGCGCCGGGCATTGAGACGTCGGCTCAGGCGCTATTCTCGCACGCCACGAAGCTGGGGGCAATCGATTTGGTGGATCCCCACGCTGCTATTGGACGCAACACCGAACAGGCCATGCAAGCGGGCATCGTGTACGGCGAGGTCGACCGCGTAGACGGCTTGGTGCGTCGCATCTTTCGCCAGCTCGGCTATGAGGCACCGGTGGTGGCCACCGGAGGGCTGGCCACACGGGTGGCGAAGGAATCGGGCACCATTACCGCGATCATGCCTGATCTAACGCTCGAGGGATTGCGTTTGGTGTACGAGACGCAGGCCGATTCACCAGCCGAATTGCAAACCGAGTCGCAAACACGCGCGTAGGCGCACGTTTGCGCAGGCCGATTCACCAGCGAAAAGCGAAAAAGGTGCACTGGCGGATTGCCCCCTCGTATCTGCGGGGCGAAACCAGTAGAATCTGAAAAACCAGACGAGGCGGACCACGCGAGAAGGAGAATCCCGCAATGCTAACTGACATCGAGATCGCGCAGGCGGCAACGCCCGAGCACATTTCCAAGATCGCCGAGAAAGCCGGCGTACCCGAGTCGTACGTGGAAATGTACGGAACGAACAAGGCGAAGGTCGATTACAACCTGCTCAAGGACGTTGAACACACGCCGGGGAAACTCGTGCTAGTAACCGCCATCAATCCTACGCCGGCTGGTGAGGGCAAAACCACTACCACGGTGGGCTTGGCCGATGCGCTGGCGCGCCAGGGCAAGAATGTGGTCGTGGCGCTGCGCGAGCCGTCGCTTGGCCCTGTGTTCGGCATCAAGGGCGGCGCTGCGGGCGGCGGATATGCCCAGGTAGTTCCCATGGAGGACATCAATCTGCACTTTACGGGCGACTTCCACGCTATCGGCGCTGCAAACAATCTGCTGGCTGCGTTGCTCGACGCACATATCCACAACGGCAACGAGCTGGGCATCGACGTGCGCAAGATCACGTGGAAGCGCGTGGTCGACATGAACGACCGCCAGCTGCGCAATATCGTGTGCGGCCTCGGTGGGCGTGCGCATGGTGTGCCGCGCGAAGACGGCTTCGACATTACGGTCGCCAGTGAGATCATGGCCATCTTCTGCTTGGCAACCTCCATTACCGATTTGAAGGAGCGTTTGGGCCGCATTGTGGTGGGCTACACCTTCGATGACAAGCCGGTTACCGCGCACGACCTTAAAGCCGAAGGTGCCATGACCGCGCTTTTGAAGGATGCCCTGAAGCCGAATCTCGTGCAAACGCTCGAAGGCACGCCGGCATTCGTGCACGGTGGCCCCTTCGCCAACATTGCGCACGGCTGCAACTCCATCATGGCTACGCGCATGGCGTTGGCTCTGGGTGACTACTGCGTTACCGAAGCAGGCTTCGGTGCCGACTTGGGCGCGGAAAAGTTCCTAGACATCAAGTGCCGCCTGTGCGGTCTTAAGCCTGACGCTGTAGTGGTGGTCGCCACGGTGCGCGCGCTGAAGAACAATGGCGGCGTTGCAAAAGCCGATTTGAACATCGAGAACCTTGAGGCACTGGAAGCCGGCATGCCTAACCTGTTGCAGCATGTGGAAAACATCACGCAGGTGTACAAGCTGCCGTGTGTGGTTGCCATCAATGCGTTCCCCACCGACACGAAAGCCGAGCTTGATTTGGTTGAGGCCAAGTGCAAGGAACTGGGCGTAAACGTGGCATTGTCCGAGGTGTGGGCGCGCGGTGGCGAAGGTGGCCTGGCACTGGCCGACGAGGTAGTGCGTTTGTGCGAGAACGGCGATGACGAAGGACGCTGCGCGAACACGTTCGAGTTCGCATACGGCGACGATCTCAGCCTTGCCGAGAAGATCGAAGCGGTTGCTACGCGCATCTACCATGCCGATGGCGTAAACTTCGAGCCGAAGGTGCTCAAAGAGATTGAGAAACTGGAAGCGCTGGGCTTTGGCAGTATGCCGGTATGCATGGCTAAGACGCAGTACTCCTTTAGTGACGATGCGGCGAAGCTCGGTGCCCCGCGCAATTTCCGTATTACGGTACGCGACATTAAAGTGTCTGCTGGTGCGGGTTTCGTGGTGGCGCTTACGGGCAGCATCATGACTATGCCCGGCCTGGGGAAAACCCCTGCCGCATTCAAGATCGACGTTGACGAGAACGGGAAGATTTCAGGGCTGTTCTAGTTTCGTTCGCCCTGACGGGACGAATGGAACTACTCGACGCTGCGCCTTCTTGTAGTGCCTGATTTAACAAGATGATGACTCAGGAAAAGTAAAGCCGGGCGGGCACCCGGCTTTCACAAAACCTAACTGCATCACCCGTAGCTAATTGGATTGAACCCCGGTTAGTTCGGCGGGCGCTGCCGTCTTTTGTATTATACGATGGTGCACATGGCTTGACAAGGTAGGCGTTTATGGTTGACATGCGGTTTCTTAATAATCTGGCAAGCGCCGATCCTACGCCGGGTGGTGGCGGGGCGGCGGCGTATTGCGGCGCACTTGCTGCGGCACTCGCTTCTATGGTTGGCAATTTGACTGTGGGCAAGAAAACCTACGCTGCCGTAGAGCACGACGTGCAAGCCGCGCTTGCGCGACTTGATGATCTGCGTGCTCGTCTTATTGCGCTTATTGACGAGGACGCGCGGGCGTTTACGCCGTTGGCGGCGGCGTATCGCATGCCGAAAGATACGCCCGAGCAAGCGGCGGCGAAAGATGATGCGCTACAGTGCGCACTCATTCTTGCCTGTGAGATTCCCTTGCTCATTATGGAGAACGTGGCGCTGGTAGTAGACGAAATTGACTTCCTTGCTCACAATGGCAGCAAGATGGCTCGCTCCGATGCCGGTGTTGCCGCCACGTTCGCGCGCGCCGCTCTTGAGGGAGCCAGCTTGAACGTGTTTATCAACGTGGCGAGCATGCGCGATGAAGCGCGGGCGCAGCAGTATCGCAGCCAGGCAGAGTGTGTGCTGTCAAGCGTTGTGCCGCGTTGCGACGAGCTATTCGCATTTGTGCGCGGTGAGGTTTCATAGAAAAGCGGAAGGGGTCAAGCGTGGCGTTGCTGTTAAAGGGAAAGCCGGTGGTTAAAGCCATGGGCGAGACGTTGCGCTGCCGCATTGCCGAGCTGCAGGATACTGGCGTGCAGCCGACGTTGGCGATCGTTCGCGTGGGCGATCGGCTCGACGACTTGTCGTACGAACGCACGGCGATGAAACGCGCCGCCAGCTTGGGTGTGGCTGTAAAGCCATATGTGCTGGACGCGCAAGTACCGCAGGATGTGCTTATGTCGACGCTGCACTCCATCAATTACGACAAAACGGTGCACGGTTGTCTGATGTTCCGTCCGCTGCCAGCTCATATCGACGAAGCTGCCATGTGCGATATGCTTGCGCCCGAAAAAGACATCGACGGCATTTCGTCGGCGTCGCTGTCTGCTGTGTTCACCGATTCGAAGGTGGGTTTTCCGCCTGCCACGGCGCAAGCCTGTATCCGCATTCTCGATCATTACGGCATTCCCATCGAGGGTAAACACGTGGTGGTTATTGGCCGCAGCCTGGTTATTGGTAAGCCGGTTGCTATGATGCTACTGGCTCGAAATGCCAGCGTCACGGTGTGCCACAGCCGCACTGAGAGCCTGCCGGATATCACGCACAGGGCCGACATCGTCATTTGTGCGGCAGGCCGCGCGCGGGCGTTCGGGTCAGAGTATTTCCGCGCAGGGCAAGCAGTGCTCGACGTGGGCATCAACTTCGATGATGCAGGCGAGCTCTGCGGCGATGTCGATTTTGAAGCGGTGGAGCCTGTTGTGGGGTTCATCACGCCAGTTCCCGGTGGCGTGGGTACCGTAACTACCAGTGTGACCATGGCGCATGTGGTACAAGCCGCCGAAGCCTTGCGCTTCACAGCCTGCACGCATCGTTGTGGTAAGGTGGCCGCGATGTAGTGGCTGCGAAGGAGTGAGACTCACATGGCGAACGGATTGGCCTACAGCAGGGTGGTTACCTCTCCCGAGGTGATGAAGCAGCTGGCGGCGACGCTGGTACCGTACCTTCATCCGGCCGACGTCGTTGTGCTTACAGGCGATCTTGGTGCCGGAAAAACCCAGTTCGTGCAGGGGGTTGCGCAGGCACTGGGTGTGCGTGGTGCTGTGGTAAGCCCCACGTTTAACATCGTGCTGCAGTACGACAGCGGTCGTTTGCCCTTGTACCATTTCGACTTGTATCGCCTTGACGAAGGAGAAAGCCTCGAAGACATTGGGTTTTACGATATCGTGGATGCCGATGGTGTGTCGTTTGTCGAATGGGGCGATCGCTTCGAGAGCCAGCTGCCCTACGATTACCTGAACGTGTCCATCACCGTGGACGATTCGGGGGCGCGGCGTGTGCGCGTGCGCTCGTTTGGCGATCGGTCGCGCCAGATGCTGTGTGTGTGGGCGAACGATTCGAAATCGCGCCTGATGAAATGCTCCGGCCCACGATGGTCTTAGCGTCGAGCATAAGTTATTAGATACAAAACGCTGTTTAAAGTGCGGGAGTTCGCTCGTGGAGGAATGCAACAAGCAGAATAGGTACGTGCTGGCCTTCGACACCGCCAATGAGGCAATCGCTGTGGGAATCGGTGCGCTGTATGTGGCCGACCGCTCGGTTGTGTGCGTTGCCGAAGAGAAAGTTGCGGCACATCGTGCGTCGAATACGAAACTGTTGAGTATCGTTGACAGTCTGATGAAGCGCGCTGGCGTATGTCGCAATGATATCGAGTGCGTGGCAGTGGGTCGTGGGCCAGGATCGTTTACCGGAGTGCGCATTGCCATGGCTACGGCAAAAGGCGCTGCTCAGGCGCTAGGCGTGGGACTTATCGGCGTGTCGTCGCTTGACGCCGTTGCGTGGCACGCGCAGGCATCGGGGGTGCGCGGAACGCTTCTCGTTGTTGCCGATGCCATGCGTAAGGAAGTCTATCCTGTGCGTTTTCAGCTAGACAAAGCAGGTGCGCATCGACTCGAGGGCGACAGTGTGGTGAAGGCCGACGTGTGTGCGGAAATGTATGCGCGAAAGGCCGCAAGCGCCGCCGAAGCCTCTTCGCACGCTTCAAAGACGCAGAGCGAACGCCTGCTTATTTCGGGTGATGCGTTGGTAAAGTACGCCGAGCTGTTCGAGCCGTGCGGCCAGTTGCTTCCCAGTAGCTTATGGACTCCCACTGGCGCGGGTTTGCTGCTGTCCCTGCAGGACATGTGGCAATCAGGCGAGGCCGACCCCGCCGATGCGCGCCGTCATAACCCTGCATTCGCATTGCCAGTGTATACGCGCTTGTCGGACGCCGAAGAAAATGAACGCATTCGCTTGGCGAAATGCGACATATCGCTTGCGGAAAGCCGCGACAGCAAGCACATAACCATGAACGACACTGCCATTTCCAACGCGCGGGCAAACAGCGCCGGCATTGCGTACAAACCGCTCGATGCCGCGCACGCCGCGCATGTTGCGACACTTGAAGCCTACATAATGGGAACTGACGCATGGAGTGAATCGCTGGTTGCTGACGAGCTCGGACGTGCCGACCGCGTATGGTGGGCGGCGTATGCGGCCGATCCGTCGACGCCGCTTCCTACTGATGCGCCGCTTGTCGGCTATGCTGGCGGTTGGGTGGTCGATGGCGATGTGCAGATTCTAAAAGTCGGCGTTGACCCGGCATTTCGCAGAAATGGCACCGCAACCGAACTCATTGCCCGCATGGCGTCTGACGCGCGAAACTTAGGTGCACACACAAGCTCGCTTGAGGTGCGGGCGGGTAATACTGGGGCGCAGGCGCTCTATCGCTCGCTAGGGTACGAGAGCTTGGGCATACGTCCACGCTACTATTCCGACGGCGAGGACGCCGTCATCATGAAGGCAAACGCGCTGCCGTGTGCAACGGGCGACGTGGCGGGTATGAGTATCCTTGTTGCGCCAACATGCCGCGCCTTTGATAATTGCTCTGGTGGTCCAGCGGGCGCCACCGCGTCAAGCGGCGCCGCGGATGTGTCGGGTGAAACAGATGCGCTAAGTGGCACGGACACGTCAAGCGGCACGGAAACACCAAGTGGAACTGATGCATCAAGTGTTGTGAGCACTCGCCTGCAGGTGGCCCGTCCGCTCATCTTTGCTATTGAGTCGTCGTGCGACGAAACGGCAGCCGCTATCGTCGATGGCAACGGTACTCTGATTGCCGATGTGGTTGCCAGCCAAGTCGACTTCCATGCGCGTTTCGGTGGCGTAGTGCCCGAAATCGCCAGTCGCAAGCATATCGAGGCTATTTGCGGCGTGTGCGACGAATGTTTCGATGTGGCGTCGCGCAACATGGGGCTGCCGGACGGGTCGCTTGCGTGGGCCACTATGGATGCAGTGTCTGTTACCTACGCACCCGGCTTGCTCGGCGCGCTGGTGGTGGGTGTGGCGTTCGCGAAGGGTGCCGCATGGGCCGCTGACCTACCCTTCATTGGGGTGAACCACCTGGAAGGTCATCTCTATGCGAACAAGATTGACGCACCCGATTTTGCACCGCCAGCGGTGGTGTCACTTGTGTCGGGCGGTAACACCATGCTCGTGTATATGAAGGGCTGGGGCGACTACCAGGTGCTGGGGGAGACCATCGACGATGCAGTGGGCGAGGCGTTCGACAAGGTGGCAAAAGCGCTGGGACTCGGTTACCCAGGTGGCCCCGTGGTGTCGAAGCAGGCGGCAGCGGGCGATGCGGCAGCTATCGCGTTTCCCCGCGCTATGATACATTCGGGTGACTTGCGTTTTTCGCTGTCGGGCCTAAAAACTGCTGTGGTTACCTACATCAATGCCGAGCGCGAGGCGGGCCGCGCCCTGAACGTACCCGATATCTGCGCCAGCTTCCAGCAAGCGGTGGTTGACGTGCAGGTGAAGAAGGCTCAGGCGGCACTCGAGCAAACCGGTGCGCCAACGTTTTGCCTCGGCGGCGGTGTAGCGGCGAATCCGGTGCTTCGCCGTGCCTACGAGCGCATGTGTGAACATGAGGGCGTGCGGTTGGTTATGCCACCGCTTTCCTCGTGCGGTGACAATGCCGGCATGATCGCGCTTGTGGCACTCGACCGCTTCCGTGCCAGCAAATTCTTTGACTTAACCGCCGACGCCCTCGCTCACGTGAACCTAGAGGAGCCTTATTAGCGAATAATCTGAAGACGGAAGCTCACGCCCTGAGTTACTGCGCCACTTTCGCCGCGCGCTGTGCTTGTAGCCAGTCGGCTAGCTCGGGTATACCTTCACCCGTGCGCGCGCTGGTGACGAAGATTTCGAGTGTGGGGTTCAGCACACGTGCCCGCTCTTTTAGGCGTTCCATGTCGAAGTCGGGGTTTAAGGGCAAGTAGTCGCACTTGGTGACAATAAGTGCGTCAACGGCAGCGAACATTGGCGGGTACTTCATCACCTTATCCCACCCTTCGGGCACGCTCAGCAGCATCACGCGGGTGTGCGCTCCGGTGTCGAAATCGGCTGGGCACACCAGATTGCCGATGTTCTCCAAGAACAGGTAGTCGAACTTGGTTCCATCGAAGGCCTTAAAAGCCATCTCAACCATGCCCATTTCCACATGGCACACGCCGCGGGTGTTCAGCTCCACCGACGTCACGCCGGCTTCTTTAATCTTAAGCGCGTCAACGTCGCTTTCCAGGTCGGCTTCGATGACGCCGAGCGAATCGGAGTTGACACCGCGGGCACGCAGCTCGGCAATGAGTGCCAATAGAAGTGTGGTCTTGCCGGCACCAGGCGAGGCCATTACGTCAACGAAGAACGTGCTTTCGGCGGCCCGTGCCGCGCGGAATTGGCTGGCAACCTCGTCGTTTGCTGCTGTAATGCTCTTCTTTATTTCGATAACGCGCTTCTGGTCCATAGCTTCTCCTTCTTGCTTTGGCACGCTGCTTGTGCGAACCCAAGGGTAAGACGGCTGTAATTAGTATTTCTAGCTGGAGTATAGCTCATGCTTCCCATCTTTAGGATTTCCGACGGGTGTGCCTAAACGACGAGTACGCAGGGCTCGTCGTAGCCGCTCAGGAGGGAATCGTGGGTCAGCAGCAGGAGTCCATCGGCCTTGGCCTGGGCGATGAGCATGCGGTCGAAGGGATCCTTGTGGGGTTTCGCTTCAGGGTTTCGTGTCAGCGATTTCAAAGTGCTAACATGCCTTCCTGCCACGGGAAGCTGGATAAGCCCCCCTTTGTCGCACAGGCTCATGAGGGAATCGCCGTCGATGAGCATCTTGAGGGGCGCATTCATGTGCTTGATCTGCACCTCCCAGGCCGAGGCCACGCTGTAGAACAGCTCGTTGGTCGCATCTTCGATGAGGTAGCGAACTTGAGGCGGCAGCCGCGGGCTATCGTCCAGAGCCCATAAAATAAGGTGGGTATCTAAGAGCAGCTTCATTGCTCGACCCCGAACAGTGCGGCGATTTCCTCGTCCTGCTCGGAGGGATCGTAACCATCGGCCATGACGCGGCCTCGCATCGAGCCGATGAACTCGGAGCGACGGGCGGGCTCGATGCGCCGTATCTCTACCACAGGCTTGCGGCGGCGGCAGACGCGAACGACATCCTCTTGGCCGCTCTCCAGCTGGGCGATGAGAGCCGATAGGTTATTCTTGGCATCGGCTACGGTTGCTGTGACCATAATGGCTCCTTTAGTTGGCTAAGATAGCCATGATTATAGCACAGGCGTAAGGCACAAGGCCGCTTGCGCGGGCTCGATCGTGCTGAAATGCCGCAAGGTTGGTTGCATTAACATTAACATTAACATCTGCAACTAACCTTCAAACTGAAGTCAGGTACTGGGGGTGTGGACATTTTCTTGGACATTCCTAAGCCGCTAAGCCTAGGCTCCTACGGTATTCGTTGGGACTCATCCATCCCAGCGATCTTTTGATGCGCCCCCCATTATAGAACTCTATGTAGCCATT